>NZ_JBHRYU010000007.1:0-268689 GCF_042649185.1 Cohnella sp. GCM10012308 | reverse complement strand
TCAAACTCTCCATAAAGGGTAGTTCGACTTGCTCAATTCAATGCTGGTATAACTTTTGCTTCAGCCCCGAAAGGCTTCAGCGTCCGTTTGTTTTAACGCTCGATGTTCAGTTTTCAAGGAGCAATCTCGTTACTGTTCGCCGGCCTTCCTACTCGCAAGTTCTCCGAGCCGACAGCAGTTAACTTTATCAGGTTCGTTCGGGCTTGTCAACTTCTTTTTTGAAGTTCTTTTTCCGAAGCTCGCTTTGGCCTGTCCCCTCGAAGGGGCGAGTACTAATATACCAAGCCGCGCCGAGAAAAGCAACTGTCAATACTTGTATTTTGATTCTGCATCACCTTTCGATTTCCGTTGGTCTAATTTCGCCCGCTTTCACCCATCCCGCATTCGGAATTCACAAAGGCCGACGCACTCCGAGAATACGGAAGACGTCGGCCTTTTTTCGCGCAGAGGACTTAATATAGAAGATTATTCGCTTGGCGCCTCCATGCCTAACAGCGCTAGCAGCTCTCGCTCATCTTCCAATACGGGTACACCGAGATCGCGTGCCTTGGTCAGCTTGCTGCCGGCGCTTTCTCCCGCGATAACGAGATCGGTCTTCTTGGACACGCTGCCGGACACCTTGGCGCCAAGCGCCTCCAGTCGCCGGGAAGCGTCGTCGCGCGTGAGCAGGCTGAGCGTGCCGGTGAGGACGACCGTCTTGCCGAACAGCGGATGGCTCGCATCCGCCGCCTGCGCCGCCGGGCGGTCGGCCTCGGCCTTCACGCCCGCCGCGCGCATGCGGGCGATGCTCTGCTGCATGAGCGGGTCGCGGAAGAAGCCCGCGATGCTCTCGGCCACGATGCCGCCGATATCGGGCAGCGTGACGAGCTCTTCGGCCTCGGCCGCCATCAGCCGGTCAAGGTCGCCATAGTAGTCGGCGAGCGTACGCGTGGTCGCCTTGCCTGTGTTCGGGATGCCGAGCGCATTGAGGAAAGCGGCCAGCTCGCGCGACTTGGACTTTTCGACGGAGGCCAGCAGGTTATTCGCCTTCTTTTCCCCAAAGCGCTCCAGCTTGACCAGGTCGTCGAACTGCAGCTCGTACAGGTCCGCAGGATCGCGAACGTCGAGCGCCGCGAGCAGCTGCCCGGCGGTCTTGCCGCTGAAGGTCTCGATGTCCATGCAGTCGCGGGAAGCGAAGTGCGTAATGCGGCCCACGATCTGCGGCCGGCAGCCCAGACGGTTCGGGCAGAAAAGATGCGCCCCGCGCAGCTCCAGCGGCGTATCGCAAGCCGGGCACACCTCCGGTACGGCAATCTCGAGCCCCGGCTCCTCGTCGGCCTTGCCGAGAATCTCGGGAATGACATCGTTGGACCGGCGTATAAACACGCGCGTCCCGAGCGCATGCGTCAGATTCTTGCGCGCAATGTCCCCGATATTGTTGAGCGTGCAGTTCTGTACCGTCACGCCGGCAAGCTCGACGGCTTCGACGCGCGCGAGGGGCGTCACCTTGCCCGTGCGTCCGACCTCCCAGGAGACGGACTCCAGCACGGTCGTCGTCTCCTCCGCCTCGAACTTGAAGGCCACGGCCCAACGCGGAAACTTGTCCGTATAGCCAAGCGCCTCGCGCGTGCGTAAATCCGTCACCTTGACGACGGCCCCGTCGATCAGATAGTCGAGCTCGTGCCGGAACACGACGATCGCGTTCAACTCCTCGGCGACCTCCTCGATATTATCGTAGTAGCGTTCGAAGTTATTGACCGGCAGAGCGTTGTCCCGGAGGAAGGCCAATATCTCGCGATGGTTCGCGAACGTGATGCCGGCGGCGTCCGAGAAACCGACATTATAAAAGAACGCATCCAGCTTGCGCGAGGCGGTAACCGCCGGATTCAAGTTGCGGAGCGCGCCGGCGGCGCCGTTGCGGGCGTTCTTGAGCGGCTCCGCCGCGGTACGGTTGTAGGCTTCGAGCACGGACAGGCGCATGATGCCTTCGCCCTGAACTTCGATCGGGCCGCCTTTATAAGGAATCGACAGCGGGATTGAACGAATCGTTTTGACCTGTGCCAAAATGCCTTCGCCGACGGCGCCGTTGCCGCGCGTAGCCGCTTGAACGAGCTCGCCGTTCGCATAGGTCAGGTTGAGCGTGAGTCCGTCGAACTTCTGCTCGATGACGTATTCGGGCGCAGGCAAAGGCGTGTCCGGATTACGCGCGTTGTAGTCCGACACCAGCTTGTTCACGCGCTGCGCCCATGCATTAAGGTCGTCCAAGTTCTGCGCCTTATCCAGGCTCCATAGCCGCGCCATGTGGCGATGAGGCTCGAAGCCCTTCAAAATCTCTCCGCCCACGCGATGGGTCGGCGAATCGGGGAGCGCGGTCCCCGTCTCTTTTTCCAAGGAAACAAGCTCATCGTACAGATGATCGTACTCCCGATCGCTGATGGAAGGATTGTCTTCGGTATAGTAACGCCGGACGTGGACGTTCAGTTCGTCGACCAGCTGTCTCATCCGCTGCAGCGGCTCCGTCATGGCTATTCGGCCTCTCTCGCGATCCCGGCGCGCCGGGTTGATGGTGGTGCGGATTTGATTCAAGCGCCCCGAATCTCGTGTAAAAAGGTACAACCGACGCAAAACGGGGAGGGTTTAAACATGGATAACCAAACGGATAAATATTACGATAGCCAGGAGAGGCACTCTCCGGGGCGAGAGACGTATTATGTCTCGGTATCGGCCGGAACGATAACGAAGGAAGAAAATCATACGACCGATCAATTGAGCGTATTCGCGACGGACCGGGAGATCGATCTATTGATGTCCTTGTTCGCCAAGCGGGCGAAGACGGACGATCTGACGTCTCTGCGCGGCATCATCCCGTACAAGTCCGCGGATCACGACCCGGCCACGGACAAGTACAACGAGCAGATGCTGGACATCTACCGCACGATCTTCAGAATCGGCACGGAGGAGACGCGCAAGCATCTCATCCATATGGACATTCTCAACGTTTTGAAGGATCCCGATACCCATCTGCCGGGCTATCACTGAGATTTATGTAAAGCGAGGCCGCTGCGCCCTTGAGGCGCGGCGGCTTTTTTTTGGATGCTGGCGTGCGAAATCAGATCTTGGTAACGGGCGCGAAGGCCGCGAGCAGACGCTTGAGACCGACGGGTGCGGGAAAAGCGATGTTAAGCTCCGTGTCGCTGCCGCTCCCCTTGACGGCGACGACCGTGCCCACGCCCCACTTGGCATGCTGCACCTTGTCGCCGGCCGCGACGGAGAGGCCTTGACCGCCGCCCGCCGCGGGTTGCGGGCTAGCTGCCGGACGCGTGCCTACGCCGTAGCTCGCCGGCGGCTGCCCTGGAGGCCTCGCCGCTCCGGGAGCGCCTCCGGCCTGCGGACGGCTGCCGAAACCGCCGGCCGCCGCCCCGCCGAAGCCGCCGGCCTGCGGCCGCGCGCCAAAGCCCGTCTGTGCGCCTCCGCCGCCAAAGCTGCCTCCTGCGCCAGGTCCCCGCCCGCCGCCGATCCGCGAGCCAAACCCGCCGAATGAGCCGCCGATACGCCCGCCCCTCATTTCCACCGATTCCTTGAGATTGTCCGGAATCTCCTCCAGAAAGCGCGACGGCGCGTTGGCCGCCGTGCGTCCATAGAGCAAGCGGCTCTGCGCGCAGGTGAGGTACAGCTTCTTCTCCGCCCGCGTGATGCCCACATAAGCGAGCCGCCGCTCCTCCTCCATCTCGTCGTTGTCCATGAACGCCCGGCTGCCCGGGAAAATCCCCTCTTCCATGCCGACGATGAACACGACCGGGAACTCCAGCCCCTTGGCGCTGTGCATCGTCATAAGCACGACGGCATCGCCCTTCTCCTTGTCGTCCTCGTCGTCTCCCATCGAGTCGATGTCCGCGATCAGCGCAAGATCCGTCAGGAAGGCGACGAGCGACTTGTCCTCGTTGCGGTTCTCGAACTCCTGCGTGACGGACAGAAACTCCTCGATGTTCTCCAGTCGCGCTTGCGACTCGATCGTATTCTCCCGCTGCAGCTCCATCCGATAGCCGGACATCTCCAGCATTTTCTCCGTCAATTCGGTTACGGACAGGTATTCGACCATCGCGGTCAAATTCGCGATCAACGCGCTGAACTCGGAGAGCGCCGACTTGGCGCGCGCTTGAATGTCCAGATGGTACAGGCCGTCGCCGAGCAAGCCTTCGCCCTGGCTGATCAGCTTGTAGATGGAAATGCCCTGGCGCTGCGCCTCCTCCAGCACCTTCCCCATCGTCGTATCGCCGAGCGCGCGCTTGGGGACGTTGATAATGCGGTTAAGGCTGATATCGTCGTCCGGATTGGAGATCAGCCGCAAATACGCCAGAATGTCCTTGATTTCCTTGCGGTCGTAGAACTTGGTGCCGCCCACGATCTGATAAGGAATCTCGGATTTGATCAGAATTTCTTCCATGACCCGGGACATCGCGTTCGTGCGGTACAGGATGGCATGATGATCGTAACGGCGCCCGTTCTGCCTGTTCTTGCGAATCTCGCCCGCGACGAAGTATCCTTCTCCATGCTCCGAATCGCCTTGGTACACCGTGATCTTGTCCCCGCCGGCGCTGTCGGTCCACAGATTCTTGGGCTTGCGGCCCATGTTGTTCTTGATGACCTGGTTGGCCGCCTCCAGGATGTTGGACGTCGAGCGATAGTTCTGCTCCAGCAAAATCGTACGCGCTTCGGGATAGTCGGCCTCGAAGTTAAGAATGTTCGTGATGTCCGCGCCCCGCCACCGGTAGATCGACTGGTCGCTGTCGCCGACGACGCAGATGTTGTGGTGCTTGGCGGCGAGCATTTTGCAGATCATGTACTGCGCCTTGTTGGTATCCTGATACTCGTCCACGTGAATATAACGGAACTTGTTCTGGTAAAATTCAAGCACTTCGGGCACTTCGCGGAACAACTGGATCGTGAGCAAAATGAGGTCGTCGAAGTCGAGCGAATTGTTCGCCTTGAGACGGCGCTGATACTGCGTGTACACCCTGGCTGCGATCGTCTGGAAATAATCGCCTGCGCGCGCCTCGTATTGCTCCGGCGACAGCAGTTCGTTTTTTGCGCCGCTGATCATCGCCTGTACCGCTTTGGGCTCGAACTTCTTGGTGTCGACGTTCTGCTCCTTCATGACGCCCCGGATGACGGACAACTGGTCCGCCGAGTCGAGAATGCTGAAGTTGGAGCCGAAGCCGATGCGCTCGATATCCCGCCGCAGGATCCGTACGCTCATCGAGTGAAACGTGCTTACCCAAACGTCGCGTCCGCTCGCTCCGATGAGCTTGGAAACGCGGTCCTGCATCTCGCGCGCAGCCTTGTTGGTAAAGGTGATCGCCAGAATGCTCCACGGCGCCGCGATGCGCTTGGCGATCAGATAGGCGATGCGGTGCGTGAGCACGCGCGTCTTGCCGCTGCCCGCGCCGGCCATGATAAGCAACGGCCCGTCTGTTGCGACGGCCGCCTCTCTTTGCTTGGGATTCAGCCGGTTCACGGCTTCGTCGATATTAAACGTCGTCCCGGACGACGGTTGTGCCGGTTCAAAAAACATAATGATAACGCTCCTTTGCTTGTAGCTTATGGGAGGCGTCTATTCGCCTCGCCGCGCGTCCCTGCCCAGGACGCGCCTCCCGCACCGACCGCGCGCTTCGCGGCGTCGACCGTCTCAAGCGCAGCATGCAGGTCGCTGTAGATGATATTACCCACGACAACCGTATGCGCAGACTCCGCGGCCGCTCTTGCCTGCTCGGGCGTGGCGATGCCTCCGCCGTAGAACAGCCTCGCCTGCGTCAGATGATCCCGAACCTTGCGGACCAGCCCCATATCCCCGAACGTGCCGCTGTACTCCAGGTACAGCACGGGAACGCGCCAGAGCCGGTCGGCCAACTGACTGTAAGCCAGCACCTCGTCCATAGTGAGATCCGTGCGGGCCTCGGTCACTTTTGCCGCGGTGCATTCGCCGTTGAGAATCAGGTAAGCCTGAGCTGCCGTAAGTTCCCAAGGCATGAACGCGCCATAATCCGCCAATGCCTCGACCTGCCTGCCGACAAGCCAATCCGTACGCCTCGCGTTGAGCACCATCGGCACGAAGTAGCCGTCGAAGCCCGGCACGGCGCTCTCGGCGCCGGTCAGCTCCAGCGCGCAGGGCACCTCGAAGCGGCGGATCCTGGCCATGAGCTCCACCGTGTTGTCGTAAGTAATGCCGCTCGAGCCGCCGACCAGGATGCCGTCCGTGCCGGACAAGCAGACCCGCTCCAGCGCCTCGTCGGAAATCTCGCGGTCCGGGTCCAGCTTGAATACGTGCCGCCACGCGGCATACATATCCGAAAATGCGATCATGCGTTCCTCCACGGCGTTTACCCCTAGTCTACAGGAAATCGGGGCACGGGGGAAGGCGAACGGCTTGGATTTTCCCACGCAAAATACTGGAGTCGCGCCTACCGCCGCTTCTATCGCGTTTGCGGCGCGCCAGGTCGCTGAGTTATGCGGCGCTATCGCGTATCGCCATAAGGATTCCCCTCCCGGAAATAATGTTAAAACGAAAACAATAAGCCGCCACTCCCGAAGGAAAGGCGGCGTGTGCTTCACGCGGTATTCACTCTATTCATTCAATTATCCGCGCAGCTTACTCTCCAGATACGCCTTGAACGCATCGCCCAGATCCGGACGCTGGAGCGCGAAGTCGACGATCGTCTTCAGATACCCCAGCTTCTCGCCGGTGTCGTAGCGATCGCCTTCGAAGGCGTAGGCGTATACCTCCTCTTGCTGCAGCAGACGGAAGATGGCGTCCGTCAGTTGGATCTCTCCGCCCGCGCCGGTGTCCTGCGTCTCGAGGAGGCCGAAGATAGCCGGCGTCAATATGTACCGGCCCATAATCGCGATATTGGAAGGCGCGCGATCTATTGCCGGCTTTTCCACGACGCCCCGCACAGGAACGATATCCTGGCTCAAATCGGCCCCTTCCGCCGGATCCACGACCCCGTAGCGGGAGATTTCATCGTCAGGCACGCGTTTGACGGCCAGCACGCTGCTCTGCACCTTGTCATAGACGTCCATCATCTGCTTCAGGCACGGCGTCTCGGAGCGGACGATATCGTCCCCGAGCAGCACGGCGAACGGCTCGTCGCCGATGAAGTTGCGGGCGCACCAGATCGCATGGCCGAGACCTTTGGCTTCTTTTTGCCGAATGTAGTGAATATCGATCAGATCGGAAGCGTGCTGCACCTCGGAGAGCAATTCAAGCTTGCCCTTCTGGCGCAGATTCTCCTCGAGCTCGTAGTAGCTGTCAAAGTGGTCCTCGATGGCCCGCTTGCCTTTGCCGGTCACGATGATAATGTCCTCGATGCCCGAGGCGACGGCTTCCTCGACGATGTATTGAATGCCGGGCTTGTCGATAATCGGCAGCATCTCTTTGGGCATCGCCTTCGTCGCGGGGAGAAAGCGTGTGCCGAGTCCCGCTGCGGGGATAATGGCCTTGCGGACTTTCATGAGACAGGCATCCTCTCTATATTATGCGTGCCGTCCTTGATACGCCGGTATTCCTTGCGGCGCGGCCGGCAGACGCCCGACTCCGATGCACACCACGCCTTGCGCGTTCAGCGCGTGTGCGTCCAAGCAGTTGCGTCCATCTAATATTATAGGCCTGCTCATCCAGCTTTTGTAGTCTTCTGCCGATATTTTGCGAATCTCGGGCCATTCCGTCACGACGATCGCGGCGTCCGCGCCCCGCAGCGCCTCCTCGGCGGAGCCGTACAGCCCGATGCCGGCAGGCAGCTGCCGCTTCATCGCGACGTCGACCGCAGGATCGTAAGCGGCCAGGGTGATGCCGGGATAACGCTTCTTGAGCTCTGCGATCAGTCGCAGCGAAGGCGCTTCGCGCAGGTCGGCCGTACCCGGCTTGAAGGCCAGCCCGAGCAGCGCGACGCGACGCCGCGACAGGCCGCTGAGCGCCGCTTCAAGCTTGCGCGCCATTCGCTGCGGCAGAACGGCGTTGGCACGGATGGCGGCGGAAGCGACGGTCTGGGGCGCGCCGGCCTCGCTGGCAAGCCGTACGAGCGCCCGCGTATCCTTGGGCAGGCAAGAGCCGCCGAAGCCAAGGCCCGCGCCAAGGAAGTGCGGACCGATGCGCGGATCGAGCCCCAGGATGCGGGCAATGTCCGGGTAGTCGGCGCCGGTCTGCTCCGAAAGCGCCGCCATCTCGTTGGCGTAAGAAATCTTGATCGCCAGCGCGGCATTGGCCGCGAGCTTCGCGAGCTCTGCGCTCCGCCGGTCCGTGTGAACGACGGTCGTGGACAATCTTCTGTACAAGCGGTCCATCAACTCGGCCGCTTCGTGCGCTGCCGACCCGATGACGATACGCGAAGGCTCGAAGAAGTCCCGCACCGCGAAGCCTTCACGCAAAAATTCGGGCACGGACACGACGTCGACGCCGCAATCCGCCGGCAGCTTCGCCCGAAGCCGCGCCTCCAGCCGTTCCGCCGTGCCTACGGGCACCGTGCTTTTCACGGCAATTAGCCTCCGCATGCCGCCAGCCCGGGGCCAGAGCATATCCGCGGCTTCCCATAGCTGGGACAGCAGGATCTCCCCGTCGTCCGTCGCAGGCGTGCCGACAGCGAGGAATACGATCTCGGCATCGCCGATCGCGGGCGACACGCCCATACCGAAAGAGAGACGTCCCGACTCCAGTCCCCGGTCGACCAATTCCGCAAGTCCCGGCTCCAAGTAAGGCAGACTCCCGCTTGCAATTCGCTCTATTTTATCGCCGTCCGAATCGCTGCAATACACCTGGTGTCCCAAATCCGCAAATCCGGCCGCCGTCGTCAATCCGACAATACCCGCTCCAACAACCGCGATTTTCATGAACGTTACCTCCTAGAAATCCATTGTCGTCCGTTCATTGTAACAACGGGACCTCAAGCCTGAATGCGCTTCAGGTTAACGGAATGTAAAATTCATCCTGCGCTAACAGTTCTGGCGTCCAAGCCGATATGCCCGAAGATTCGTATCAGACTCGCAGCTGCGCCGCATCGCAAAAAAGCCGCTTCATCCCGAAGGATAAAGCGGCTTGCCCTATTTTCTCCAGCCGACGCCCGACCGCTTACTTCACCAGTTGCCCGCGCGTTACGCCGAGCTGGTTGATCGCCTTCAGCTTCTTCCACACCTCGGTGCCGCCGATGCGGCCCTGCATGGCAGCGCGGTACAGCGCCAGCACCTCGCGAACCTTGTCCGCGTCTTCTTCGAGAAACTCGACCCGGTAGGAAGGTACGCCCAGCTCCTGGAACGTCGTCAGATACTCCGCGCCCGACTGCTCGATCGCGTTGTACACCGTGTTGCGGCAGCCTTCGTCGACGCGAACGGGGTGCGAAAATCCGATGCGGTCGCGCAGCGAAGCGCGGGACTCCTCGCAGGGACGTCCGCAGTTCGTGAAGTTCGTCCCTTCGCTCATGAACGTGCAGTATACGCAATGCTCCGTGTGGAACATCGGCAGATGCTGGTGGATGACGAGCTCGAGCCTCGACGTGTCCGACAAGCGCAGCATGTCCACCATCTGCTGAACGTTCAGGTCGTACGAAGGCGTCACCCAGTCGAGACCCGCTTCGCGGAACAGCTCGACCGTCTTGTGGTTCGCCACGTTCAGCGAGAAGTCCCCCATAAGCGTCGGGTGCTTGGCGCCGGGATTTTCCATGCGTTCCTTCAGGTAAAAATAGAGCGCCCCCGTGTTGCGCACGAGCACCGCGTCCGGCGCAAGCTTCAGGATGTTGCGGTGGTAGCCGTTCTCGCCGGGCATGTGAATGCGAGGCGTCGCCAGGGCGATCGGCTTGCCCGCCGCGCGGCAGACCGCGATGGCGTCGGGAAATTGCTTGATAAATTCGAAGTCCGCGTAAATCATCGCGGCATCCGTCTCCACGGCGGCCTGCACCTGTTCGAGCGTCCGGCACAGGACGGTCAGCCGGCCGCCGCCGGTCTCGAGCACGGACGGCGCCGGGTGCGGCGCGTCGCCGTAGGCATCGACGTCGCGCTTGACATAGACCGGCGGACGGTCGCGCAGCGGCTCGAGCTGCAGCACCGCTTCGCGGCGGATGCGGTTCAGCTCGCTCTTGGGCACGATGACGCCGCCCTCGAGCGACACTGTCAGCTCGCCGAGATGATACAGCGAGCCGCCGAGACGCCCGAGCTGCTCCTCGAGCACTTCGCGGCCGAGCGGCCGGTTCATCGCGCGCTCGAGCGGCATGTCGGACTGCACCACGACGGTCGTATTTTTCTGCGCGTCGGTCCAGATCGTGCGAAGCGGCTCGCCTTCGCGACCGGACACGGTGACGGACACCGGGAACGTGCGATACGGCTTGTCCGTCTCGAACGTCGTCCGCAGACGGCGGTCGAGCGCCGGATCGCTCGTCTTCCAGATGCGGTCGCCGACGTGAAGCTTGGTCAGGTCGACGTCATTGCGGCCCATGACGATCTCGATCTCGCCGCCCTGCGCAACCTCGCCTTCGATCTTGACCTTGCCGCGGCGCAGGTCGTACACGCGTCCGCCTTCTTCCTTCTTGGTCGGGTCGCCGGCGTCGAAGACCAGGCCGTCGCCGCGCTTGAGCGGCGCTTCGATCAGGCAGACGACGCTGTCGCGGGTCAGCCGCTCCACGCGTCCAAGATACACGCCCCGGCTCTTCGGGAACGTGCCCTCGACGAGCTGCTTGTTGTTCGTTCCGTCGAGGAAGCCGTGCGTAAAGCCGCGCGAGAAGCTCTGCTGCAGCTCGCGGACCTCCTCCGCCGAAGGCCTCGCGTCCTGGCCGGCGAAGTATTTGTCGATGGCGCTGCGGTACTTGCTCACCACATTGGCCACATACTCCGGGCTCTTGAGCCGGCCCTCGATTTTGAACGACGTGACGCCCGCCTCGATCAGCTCCGGCATGATGTCGATCGCCGCCAGGTCCTTGGGCGACAGCAAATAAGCGATGTTGCCCATCGGCTTGTGCTCGCCGTCGACCATCAGATCGTAAGGCAGTCGGCAGGCCTGCGCGCATTCGCCGCGGTTCGCGGAGCGCCCGCCCCACATCTCGCTCGTCAGGCATTGTCCCGAATAAGACACGCAGAGCGCGCCGTGCACGAACACCTCCATCGGCAGCTTGGCCTGCTCGCCGATCTTGGCGATCTGCTTGAGATTGTTCTCCCGTCCGAGCACGACCCGCTCCATGTCGAACGGCTTCGTGAACTCGACCGCCTCCGGCGAGGTAATCGTCATCTGCGTCGAGCCGTGAATCGGAAAGTCGGGCGAGATCTCGCGAATCAGCTTGACTAGGCCGAGATCCTGTACGATGACCGCGTCGACGCCAGCGTTGATGCATGCTTCGACGAGCTCCTGCGCATTGCGCAGCTCGTCCTCGAACACGAGGATGTTAAAGGTGAGAAAGCCTTTGACGCCGTACCTGTGGAGGAACGCCATGATCTCCGGCAGCTCTTCCATCTTGAAGTTGTTCGCGCGCGCCCGCGCATTGAATTTTTCCACGCCGAAAAAGATCGCGTCCGCGCCGTTCGCGACGGCCGCCCGCATGCATTCCCAGTCTCCGGCGGGAGCCAACAGCTCTATATCTTCACGCCGCACCGCGGCTTGATTGCTCATGTATGGTTAACCTCCATGCCGCCTCGAGGCGGCGTTCTCTCTATTAGTATAGCAAAGCGTGCAAGCTCCGGCCAAAGGCAATTCCAAACAACAAAAAAGGACCGGATGTCAGCGCATCCGGCCCGCGATAAATGCATCTTGCTAATTAAACTTAAAGGACTTGACCGCATCGTCAAGCTGCTTCTTGTTAAAGGCGCTTGCGAACGCGGTGGACAGCGTAGTGGCGACCAGATAGCCGCGATTGTTCGAGACCACGACGTACAAGGTCGTCCGGGTGGAACCGCCACCCTCGCTGCCGTCGTCTTCCAGTACTAGCTTCTTGGCCGTAAGGCCCCCAAAGGTCGTCATGCTATTTTCCGTAACGCGAATTGCATTGGACTCGGCATCCGCCTTGGCGAAGCTGCTGTTCGCGCTCTCGTACAGCTGCTGAGCATCGGTGACGCCTTCCAAAATATCGATTAGCAAGCTGCCTCCGTTAAACGCATAGGAAACTTCGTCGTTCTCAAAGTCATTCTTCACGCCGCTCCACTGCTGCGGCAGCGCGATGCTATAGCCGTATTTGCGGCTCGTCTTCGTGGTGACTGCCGTCCGGTCGACGATATCCGAATCGTCCACGATCTCGCCGAAGTTGTCTTCGACTTCGCCGTAGTCGACGCGAAGCGACTTCAGCACTTGACCCAGGATCGGTTCGAATTCTGCCTTGCGGTTCTGCAAATAGGCGAATTCAGTGTAGTAACGATAATCTCCTTCAACGGCGAAGATCTCGTACTCCTCCCACCAGTTCTTCGTATCGTAGGAGTAAGAGAGCTTTTGCATGACGGCAGGCTTGCCGTTCCATTCCACGTTTGTCTTCTCCAGCACCTTGTAATAAGGCGTATCGAACGTATCCTTAAAGCTGCTCATCTTCCTGTCGATCCATGCATCCACCGTATCGCCCTTCACGAGCGACGTCACGTCAACATACACGTAGGCGCTCTCGTCCTTCGGCTGATAGTACGGATAATTGGAGTCCTTGGCAAGCTCCCATTCCTTCGGCAACTGCAGCGACAATCCATAGTCTTCATACTTGAACGTCTTGTAGCCGGCGACAATTTGCGTGAGGTCCTTCAGCTTGCTGTCCGCGCTGTTAAACGACGTCTTGAAGCTGTCCAAAATGGTTGTGGACTGCTTCAGCTCGGAGGCGCTGGACGCTTTTTTTCCATAAGCGACGATGTACAAGAAATCGTTGGCCTGGAAGCCGCGATATTCGTAATACAATCCGTTTTTGTCCTTCGTAATGACGCTTTCGTAAGTTGCTCCTGCACGGGTTTCCGTCGTTTTCGTGACCGTCGTCTCGGTATTGTAGTAGAGCGAATAAATCGTATCCCTAACCTCGGACGCGGTCAATTGGTCGATCTGCGGGTACACGTACACGCCGAGGAAGTACTCCTTCTTCACGTCTCTGAACTCAAGCGCATCCCCATCCGTCGACTGGTAGTCCTGCACGAGGCCTGTCGGATAATTCATCGACCACTTGTAGTAACTGTCGCCGATCTTGGACTTGCCTGCATCCGAGTCGATCGCGCTTGTCCCGCCCGTCGATCCCGATCCGGAAGCGACGTTCGCCAGCGTGACCCGAATCTCCTTGGTGGCTGCCGTAAAGCTCTTGGTGGCGCCCAGATACTGGACGACTTGCAGCGGTACCATCGTTACGCCGGATTGCAGCAGCGGCGCTGCCTGAAGCGCGGTCGCCTTGCCGTCGGCGGTAGCCGTCTTGCCGCCGAGCGTCAGAACGAGCTTGTGACTGCCCAGCGTCAGGGTGAGGATTTTATTTTGCGTCAGAGCAAGCTTGGCGCCCAGCCCCTTCGTAAGCACGCTCAACGGGATATACGTGGCTCCATTCTTTTGAAAAGGGGGTTGTACGGTCGATGCCGTTCCGTTGACGGTCATTTGCTTGCTGCCAAGCTTCAGGCGAATATCGATAGCGGGTGAAGAAGAATCGGCAGCCCATGCGGGAATTGCCGCGACGAACAGCAAGACGAACGCCAGCAGCAAGACGCTGAATCGTCCGGTCGATTTGCGATTAAACATGAGTAAAAGTGCTCCTCTCTAGTGTGACAAGCTGGTTGAAAGAACGACCTTTTTCTTAACTAGATCCCCGTCCGACAGTACGGTGATCTCAATTGGCTGCCCCGGCAAATATGCCTTCAGCAGCTCGCTCAGCTCGACGAGCGTGGCAATCTGCTTGCCGGCGACGGCGTAGATCTCATCGCCTTCCTGCAGTCCGGCTTGCTTAGCCTCGGGCGACGAAACCGCCGTGACGGTCATCGGCTCCTCGGTCGGCAAGCCGACGACGGCGGACCAACTCTCCTCGAGCTCCAGTCCCAGCGAAGGGCGCATGACCTTGCCGTACTTGGCGAACTGGTTCAGCACGTACTGCACTGTATCCGCCGGAATGGCGAAGCCCATGCTGTCGATGTCGACGTCGACGAACTTCATGGAGTTGATCCCGACGACCTCGCCTTTCATGTTCACGAGCGGGCCGCCGCTGTTGCCCGGATTGATGGCCGCGTCCGTCTGCAGCAGGTTGTAATCGTCGGAAATAGACCGGTTCAGCCCGCTGATGACGCCGACCGTGGCCGTGTTGCGCAGCGAGAACGATACCGGGGTGCCGATCGCGATCGCAGGCTCGCCGACCGTAACCTTAAGCGGAGACGCCGCGAACTTCGCGGGCTTAAGGCCGGTGGCCTTGATCTGGACAAGCGCCAGATCGCTGGTTACGTCTATCTGCTTGCGCGTGCCTTCATACTCCTTGCCGTCTGCCGTGACGACGACGATCCGCGTCATGTCCTGCACGACGTGCGCGTTGGTCACGATCAGTCCGTCCGCCTTGATGATGACGCCTGTCCCATGCGCCAGCGCGAACCGGCCGCCATTCGCGTCCGGCTTGCCGATGATGGCGACGACGCTCGGCGCGACCTGCTTGATGACCGAAGGCACGTCCGCAGGCGTGTACTTGTACGTCTGACTCGCCTTGTCGTAGGTTCCAGTGCCGCCTAGCGCGGCGGTTAACGACGTCGCTTTGACATACGCTTCGCCGTTGATGACCTTGACCGGGAGGCTGATCGCGCCCGATGTCGGCGCTGCCACCGTCGCCGAACCCGCCATCAGCAGCCCGAACGAAAAAAATGCGGCTCCGATCGCCGCTTTACCGTTTATCTTTTTAAACAACCCGCTCCCCAACTGCCTCTCGTTAGTAATTTAAGACCTTTTTACCATATCAGAATCCGAGCTGATGTTACATCGGAGATTATGTCGAACGATGTCGAACACGCAAAAAAAGAGAACCGGGCTCGCGCGCCGGCTCTCTTGTCTCAGTTATGGGTTGAATTGCAGCCGGCGATCGTTACCAGCCGCTGACCATCTTCACGTCCGCGATCAGGAAAATGATCAAGGAAACCGCCGTGAATCCAATGGCAAAAATATTCTTGTTCGGACGCTGCCTCACCAGGCGAACGAGTCCGGCCACGATCAGAACCGTGATAATAACCATGAAAATGTCGAATACCGCGAACGTGCTTGCGGATTCAGCTGCATTTTCCGCGAGAAACATGGGTTGTCCTCCCTTATCTCATAACTTTCCCAGTATCCTCTATGTTAGCCATAAGGCACCCGTGTTGCAAGTCCGAATTTGCCGCCGTAACAACTTTGTCACAATAAGCGGGAAAGCGCTGCCTCTCAAGCCGCGCTTCATGCAGCCTTTGAAATATAAAATGTCCAGCTCCGCCAACATTTATAACAGGCATGCCCGAAAATCGCTGTCGTCTAGGGCATCGGGTTGACACCGCAGCCTGCCGGTACTACGCTCAACTCAACCCCAAATCGAGGAGGCAATGCGTCCATGCGCGAACGTCCGAATTCAAACGAATACACGCCCTACCAAGGCCAGTATGTCTCGCTCGTTCCCGAAGGCGATCTGATCGAAATTCTCGAGGCGCAAAAAGCGCGCACGCTCGGCCTTATCTCCGAATTGACGGAGGAGCAAGCCAACTATCGATACGCGCCAGGCAAGTGGTCGCTCAAGCAGGTTGTCGGCCACATCAGCGACAACGAGCGCATCCAGAGCTATCGGCTGCTCCGCATCGCCCGAGGCGACCGGACGAATCTGCCGGGTTACGAGCAGGACGAGCTCGTGCCGAACGGGCCTTTCGAGAGCTGGACGCTGTCGCAGCTGGCCGAAGATTACCGGACGGTCCGTGAGTCGACGCTAACTCTGCTGCGCGGGCTGCGAGCCGAAGATTGGACGCGGATCGGCAACGCGAACGACAATCCCGTCAGCGTAAGGGCACTGGTCTGCATCAATAGCGGCCATGAGCTGCATCACCTGCGGATTATCGAGGAGCAGTACTTAAAGTGAAGGTGACGCAAGTTAGTTGCAGCAAGGAATGCGAAAAGCGGGCGGCTCTCCATCGGAGAGCACGCCCGTTTTTAATACAGCTAGAGGGTACGATCCACCTGTTGCCCTCTTGCCTCGATGCCGCGCAGGCCCGCATCCCGCATGCGCAGCTCCCGCCGGAGCAGGCGAACCTCTTGCGCCAGTTGCTCGAGCTTGCGCGAGATTCCGGAGGAATCGACCGCATGTCTGACGGTGAGCACGAGGGTGAGCCAGCCCGCGGCAATGGCGAGCAGCGCGACGACAATGACAAGCAGTGCGTTGACTTCGATGACGGGGTCCCCCTTCGTCGGATTCATACCCCGCATTATAAATCGAATTACCGCGTTTATCTACCATTTACAGCCTTTTCTGCTCGCGGCGTCCATTTTCCATTCACCCAGGTAATCAGGAACGAGATCCCTCCCAAGCCCAGCAGCACGAGCACCTTGAGCAAGGTCTCCTCTCCTTGAAGGTTGAGAACCATCGCTTTGAGCGCCACGAGAACGAGGACCACGGAGCCGAACCAACGGAACAGCGGCTCGCGGCGATATGCGCCCCATAGAAACAGCAGCAGCGCGTATAGGCCCCATGCGAGCGACAAAGCAAGCCGAAGCAGCGTCGTTTCTCCGCTTCCCCAGTCGTATGCCTCGAACAGTCCCGAGAGTTGCACGGTCAACAGTCCGCCGATGACAAGATGGGCGCCCAGGGCAAAGGCGTTCGACACCAGCTTACGGTCAGAGCCGTCCAATCCGACTGCCTGCCGGCTCGTCGCGAAGTAGAAGCCTAGCGCAGCCAGCAGCATCCAGGATATGGCACCCCAGTTCAGAAAGGGGACATAGACGCCAAACCAGTCGCCGCGCGGCGTTTCCCAAGTCGTGGAGAACCAGTAGATGCCGACGATAAACCAAATCGACATGGACAGTATCTCCGGCAGCCAATGCTTCCGCTTCCGCAAGCGTCCCACCGCCGCAAGAACGACAGCCACGCCCGCCCAGAGGAAGACATTCAGCAATGGTTTCACTTCAAGACCGCTGCCCAGCTGATTGAGCGCGACGAGCACCAGCAAGGCTCCGCCGAGGCCATGGCTCAGCGCATAGGCGAACGTGCGGCCCGATTGCCGTATCACGAAGGCGGCGGCAGCGAGGAACAGCAAGCCGATGAAGATCAGCGTATAGCCGTTGTCCAGCTCGCCTTTCAAAATAATAAGCGCCCAGACGCCGAACAGGATGCCGTTTCCGAGACTCAAGTACATATTTAACCCGTCGAAGCATCGGCCCAGACGCAGGCTGACGATCAGGCATGCGAGATGGTAGAACAGGAATGCGGCCAGCGCGTAACGGATCGGCATGTTCTGCCAGCCGTCCAGCGACGGGTCGAACCAGAAAAAGTAGATTGCATAGAGCGCCCAGGTTCCGGCAAAAGCGACCGGTCTCAGCTCGCTCCAGCCCTTTGCGATGCTGATCGAGAAAAATGCCGCGTTCAGCACGAGCAAGTATAGAAACAACGCGAAAACTTGGTCGGTCTCGGGCAGCATGAGCATGGGCGACAGCAAGCCGCCGGCCAGCGCGATATGCATGAGCATGCGGGAGCCGAACCGCCAGGCGTAAGCCACGGCCAATGCGGTGACGGCAATCATGCCGAGAAGCACGGTCATGGGCGCCCACAACGCATAGGCGATGCCGGCGAACGCTACGGTCGCGTAAAGGACGCAAGCGCCAAGCCCAATTCCGATTTCACCCGCGATAGCCCCTCTCGGCTTGGTCGCGATACGCGCTCCCGCCAGGGCAAAGCCGATGCCTGCCAGCAGCCCGACGCCGATCTTCATCGGATCGGTAATCCAGCCGCGGTCGACCGTATAACGGAACAGCGTGATAAAAGCGGTCAATACGAGCGCAACGCCGAGCAGCGATGTCCAGTGCTTGCGCAAATGGTCGATCATGACGGGGAACCCTCCTTGGGGGATTGATTATGACTTGGGAAAAGGCGATCGCCCAGCTTGACGAGGCCGAGCAGCAGCAGGCAAAGCGCAAAAGCTACGGCCTCTAACTCAAGCAGGTACCACGGCCACGGACCGAGCAGGTCGAGCAGCGAAGCCGACGGAGGTTTGCGGGCGAGGAACATGAAGTTG
Organism: Cohnella sp. GCM10012308; assembly: GCF_042649185.1. Taxonomy (NCBI): domain Bacteria; kingdom Bacillati; phylum Bacillota; class Bacilli; order Caryophanales; family Paenibacillaceae; genus Cohnella; species Cohnella sp. GCM10012308. Next base: position 250,530 of record NZ_JBHRYU010000007.1, on the reverse strand, counting down.
GTCCCGGCCAGCATATCTGCGATTGCGGCGGGCACCGCAAGTACCTGAAGCCAGCCAAAGGCGCGCAGGGCGGACCGCAGCGTCGGGCGGTATCCCTCTACGATCGTCATGTACAGATTGGAGACGACGATGAGGATATGGCCGAGGAAGAAGTGCATGAAGCCTAGCGTCGGAAACGGAGCCGTCAGGTCGGGCGTTGCCAGCGCCTGCGCCGCGCCGAGGATGCCGAGGAAAAACGTCACCTCGTAAAGCCGCCGGCTGCCGGTAAGCACCATTAGCGCGGTCAGCCAGATCATGAGGCTGCACAGCTCGAACGGCAGCGCATAGATATCCCAGTCCCGCTTGACCGCGCGGTCGGCCAGCATCGCCAGCTCGACGGCGGCCGACGCTGCGGCCAGTGCGATACGAGCCTGCTTCGACCCTCTCAGCCTTCGTCGCTGTACGCACACGACGGCGACGATCAGCGCCAGCAGGCCAGTTGCCGCCCAATGCGAAGCTCCGTATGGTTCAAACGCCATGTTCGCTCCCCCTCTCTTCATCCTTATTTTAGAAAATCGGGGCAAAAAAAATAGTACCAACTTTACGTGGTACCATCATGGCGTATCCGCGAACCGTTTATTCTCAGGGGTCGAGACTTTGTCCTGGCTCTTCCTTCTGCTTGAACAATCCCATCTCCCTGGCCTGCCTGGCCGCCTCTTTGGAGCCGGGAACGCCGAGCTTGCGGAGAATGTGATTGATATGGTTTTTGACCGTGCGGATGGAGATAAACTGCCTGTCTGCGATCTGCGACTGCGAATAGCCGCGGTCGACCATCTCGAGCAGTTGCAGCTCTGCAGGGGTGATCATATCCTGCAGTTTCTTGACCTCGAACTCCCGCTCCAATGCCTTGAGACGCCTGAATTCCTCTCGCATCCGATCTGCTGCGGCAGGACTGATTGCGGCCTCGCGGCGGGCGGCTGCACGGATCGCGGCGGGCAGACCCTCGAAGTCCGTCTTCAGTTGATAGTCGATGGCGCCAGCCTGGAAAGAGCGCAGGATAAGGTCTTTCTCCTCCATTGAAGTCAGCATGATAACGCGTGCGCCGGAGCCGGCAGCTACTTCTTCGGCCAACACGACGCCCTCCGGACTGCCATGCAGCATGATGTCCATAAGGACGACGTCCGGGAGCGCCGGATCCTCCGTCTCCTCCTTCTGTCCCAGCACGCCGCGAACCTGGTCCGGATCGCCGCTCGCCAGCGTCACCTGAAGATCAGGCTCCTCGTTCAGGTACGAGACGAGCCCTCTGCGCCAATCCTCGTCGTCTTCCACGATCCAAATGTTAATGGCCTGCATCCAGCCCCGCCTCCTTTGCGTTAGACGCCGCCGACGGCGTCGCATGGTCCGGCTGCGCTTGCACGCTCCGAATCGGCAATGTCATATAAACGCTCGTGCCCTGCCCGCTCTTGCTCCGGATGACGAGCGAGCCTCCATGCTTGCGCATGACTTGGTAGGCGTAAGGAAGCCCCAGACCGAAGTTGGTCCCGCCGCCCTTCGTCGTATAGAAGGGCTCCAGCGCGTGCGCGCGCTGGCTTCGGTTCATGCCCGGTCCGGCGTCCGCGACTTCGAGCACAAGCTCGCGCCGTCCCTCCGACAGCTTTACCGTGAGCGTTCCCCCGCTTTCCTTCATCGCTTCCGCCCCATTGGCGACGATATTGTTCAACGCTTCGCCAAGTTGCGCTGCGTCAACATTCGCCAGCCATTCTCGCGCAGGCAGCACGAGGCGCGTACGAATCCCCCCAAGCTGCGGTTCAAGCGCGGCCAGCGTATCGCGGACGAGTTCGCCTAGACGGACATTCGTCCGCCGCAGCTCCAGATCGCCGGTGCGTTGGTGTACGCGGGCGATCATCTCCTGCATATGCAGCGAAGCGGACAGCATCGTCTCGATATCGCGCAGCAGCTCGGGCTGCCCGGTCTTCTCCGCGTAACGCTTCGTCTTTTCCCCAAACAGCCGCAGCTTTCCCGCGTCGTTTTTAATGGCATGATTCAGAATGGCCGTACCGGCGTTGACGGCTCTCCACGTCGTATCCAATCGCCTGCGATCGACCAGCAGCCGGATGCCCATGAATCCGTAACTAAACAGGCCGATTAGAAAAACGGCGACTGCCAGCGACGCTATCCAAGCATTGTATACCCACATGCGCAGCATGCCGAGGCTGGGCAGCACGTAGCTCATCGCCAGAAGAAACAGCATAGGCGGAACTACGGCGAGGCAGACGATCCAGTAGGTGGGAGAAAGCGGCGAGCGCCGGGGCCGCAGCAGCAAAATATGCGCCGCGCCGTACAGCATGTAAGGTGCCGCCCACCAGACGACGACGCCAAAGGATATCGGATAGCGCTCGGTATACCACGGCGTCAGCAGCAGACAGAGCGCGATGGGCACAAGTAACGCGACCGGAAGCGCGCGTCGAAGCGCGGGATGCATCCGCACGGGACGGAACGCCAGCGCGAACAGCAGAAATGCGTAGGGCACGCCATAGTAGGAAGCGACGGAGGCTGTCGCCTGCACGTGGTAAAGCGGCTGCTCCCAACGGTCGCGGACCGCGCCTTCTGCAAGCGCAGGTATAATATTCAGGTCGAGAACGGCAGCCAGCGCGCCGGTGCCTGCAAAGAAGGACACCGCGGCCAGCCGCCGGGAAGCGGAGGAGCCTGAGCCCGCGGCCAGCAAAAAAAGCGCTACCGCCCACAGCACCGGCCATACGAAAAGCACTCGACGTCCTCCTCTCCATTACGTACCCGTTATTATAGGCTGGCGCGCTCTCGCACGCTTACATTTCCATCTTCGCGACCGATGACGATGCGCTCAGCCATGCCGACGAACAATCCGTTCTCAACGACGCCCGGTATAAGGTTCAGTGTCGTCTCAAGCGCCGCCGCGTCCTCAATCACGCCGAAGCGGCAGTCCGCGATGTAGTTGCCGTTGTCCGTCACGTAAGGCTCGTCTCCTTGGATCAGGCGAAGCGCCGGATGTCCGCCCAGTGCCTCTAAGCATCCCATCGTCAGCTTGGAGCCGAATGGCACAATCTCGACAGGCAGCGGAAATTGTCCAAGCGTCGCGACTTCCTTGGAAGCGTCGGCAACAATAACGAGCCGCTTGCTGTTCGCGGCGATGATCTTCTCCCGCAGTAGCGCACCGCCGCCCCCTTTAATCAGGTTCAGGTTCTCGTCCGCCTCATCCGCGCCGTCAATCGTCAGATCGATGCCGCCAGGCAGGATATCGTCCAGCGGAACCAACGGAATCCCTAGCGAGCGCGCCAGCTCCTCGGATCGGATCGACGTCGGCACCGCGGTAATTTTCAGCCCAGCCTTCACTCGGTTGCCAATTTCCATAATGGCCCAGTATGCGGTAGAGCCCGTTCCAAGCCCTACGAGCATACCGTCCTCAACAAGCTTGACCGCCTCTGCGCCCGCCCGGCGTTTCGGATCTATAGTCATGCGCCTCACCTTTCCCGCATTCGTTTACTTATTGCTTCGGATATACGCATTATAGCAATTAACCTTGCACTTTTCTCAAAAAAGAGCAGCGGCGCAACGAGTGTCTTGTAAGACACCGTTGCAACCGCTGCTCTTGGGCAACGTAACTTTAAGTCTTTCTCTTCCCGGTGGCAAGCTCTATGGTCAAACTTCGACCGTAGCCAGCGCCGCTTCGGTACGCGCCCGGTCTCGCTCCAACACGGGACCGAGGTACTTGCCCGTGTAAGACTTCGCGTTAGCCGATAGCTGCTCCGGCGTACCCACGCCGACGATCGTGCCGCCGCCGCTGCCGCCTTCGGGTCCGAGATCGACCAGATAGTCCGCCGTCTTGATGACGTCCAGGTTGTGCTCGATGACAAGCACGCTCTCGCCTGAGTCGACCAACCGCTGCAGCACCTGCAACAGCCGGTCGATATCGTGGGCGTGAAGCCCCGTCGTCGGCTCGTCGAGAATATAAAGCGTCTTGCCCGTGCTGCGGCGATGCAGCTCGGCGGCAAGCTTGACGCGCTGCGCTTCGCCGCCGGACATCGTCGTCGACGGCTGTCCGATCGTCATATAGCCAAGGCCGACGTCGAGCAGCGTCTGGAGCTTGCGATGGATGCGCGGGATGTTCTGGAAAAAATCTGTCGCATACTCGATCGTCATTTCCAGCACTTCCGCGATGTTCTTGCCCTTGTACTTGACCTCGAGCGTCTCGCGGTTGTAGCGCTTGCCCTTGCACACTTCGCACGGTACGTACACGTCGGGCAGGAAGTGCATCTCGATCTTGATGATGCCGTCTCCTTTGCATGCCTCGCAGCGGCCGCCCTTGACGTTGAAGCTGAAGCGTCCTTTTTTATAGCCCCGCACCTTCGCCTCGTTCGTAATCGCGAACACGTCCCGGATATCGTCGAACACCCCGGTATACGTGGCCGGATTCGAACGAGGCGTACGTCCGATCGGCGATTGGTCGATGTCTATGACCTTCTCTAGGTGTTCCAGACCCAGGAACTCCTTGTACTGCCCAGGGCGCACCTTCGCCTTGTTGAGGTCGCGGGCCAGCGTCTTGTACAGAATCTCGTTGACCAGCGTCGACTTGCCCGAGCCCGATACGCCTGTCACAGCCGTGAAAACGCCGAGCGGGAATTTGGCGCTCAGATTCTTCAGGTTGTTTTCCGTCGCGCCCTTCACTTCGATCCAGCGGCCGTCGGGTTTGCGTCTCTTGAGCGGTACAGGGATGAACTGGCGGCCGCTTAGATAAGCCCCCGTCAACGAATTGTCGTCGCGCATGACCTCTTCAGGCGTGCCTTGTGCGACAACCGTCCCGCCGTGTATGCCGGCGCCCGGACCGATATCGATCAGATAGTCGGCAGCCATCATGGTGTCCTCGTCGTGCTCTACGACGATGAGCGTATTGCCGAGATCCCGCATATGCTCCAGCGTCTTGATCAAACGATCGTTGTCCCGCTGGTGCAATCCGATGCTCGGCTCGTCCAGAATGTATAGGACGCCCATCAGGCTCGAGCCGATCTGGGTTGCCAGCCGAATGCGCTGGGCCTCGCCGCCCGACAACGTACCTGCCGCACGGGAAAGCGTTAGATAATCCAGCCCAACGTTGACCAAGAAGCCCAGACGGCTGCTGATCTCCTTCAAGATCAGGTTAGAGATCTGCGTGTCCTTGGCGTTAAGCTCCAGCGCATCGAAGAAGTTCATCGCGTCGCCAATCGACAGCGACGTGACATGAGCCACGTTCTGACTGCCGACCGTGACCGCCAGCGCTTCCTTTTTCAGCCGCTTTCCTTTGCAGCCTTCGCAAGGCTTGGCCCCCATGTACTCCTCGATAAATTCGCGGATGCCATCCGATGCGGTCTCCCGGTAGCGGCGCTCCAGATTCGGAACGACGCCCTCGAACTGAACCATCGCGTCCCGCGTATATCCGAACTCGTTCTGATATTTAAAACGAATCTTCTCCGGACCGGTGCCGTACATCAACAGCTTCATCTGCTTGTCCGTGAGCTCGGACACCGGTACCTTCGTGGGGATCTTATAGTGACTGCACACCGCAGCCAGAAACTGCGGATAATAGGTCGAAGTGCTGCCCGCCCAAGCGGAAAAAGCCCCCTGGTCTATGCTCTTGCTCTTGTCGTGGAGCAGCAGGTCGGGGTCGACGACCATCTTAACGCCTAGCCCGTCGCAATCCGGACAAGCCCCGAACGGCGAGTTAAAGGAGAAAAGCCGCGGCTCCAGCTCGCCCATCGAAAATCCGCATACAGGACAAGCCAGATGAGAGTTGAACATCAACTCTTCCTTGTCGATAATGTCCACGAGAATCTGACCGCCGGACAGTTTAAGCCCCGTCTCGAGCGAGTCAGCCAGACGCGTCGCAACGTCTTCCTTGACGACGATCCGGTCGATGACGACCTCGATCGAGTGCTTCTTGTTTTTCTCCAGCTCGATCGGCTCGGACAGATCCATGATCTCTCCGTTCACCCGAACGCGAACAAAGCCTTGCTTCTGGATATCGGCCAGCAGCTTCGTATGCTCGCCCTTGCGTCCGGAAACGACCGGCGCCAGAATCTGCAATCGGGTGCGTTCCGGATATTCCATAATCCGGTCGACCATCTGCTCTACGGTCTGCGACGTAATCGCGATCCCGTGCTCCGGGCAGTGCGGCTTCCCGATGCGCGCGTACAAAAGGCGCAGATAGTCGTAAATCTCCGTCACGGTGCCGACGGTCGACCGCGGATTGCGGCTGGTCGTCTTCTGGTCGATCGAGATGGCCGGGGACAGCCCCTCGATCGAGTCGACGTCCGGCTTGTCCATTTGCCCAAGGAACTGGCGGGCGTAAGCGGAGAGCGACTCCACATATCTGCGCTGCCCCTCGGCATATATCGTATCGAACGCGAGCGAGGACTTGCCCGAACCGCTAAGACCGGTCAGCACGACGAACTTGTCGCGCGGAATGGTCACGTCGATATTTTTCAAATTGTGGGCGCGAGCGCCCTTAATGACGATCTGATCGCTTCCCAAAAGTACAGCCTCCTGTCGTAACGGCCTGGGCTCGCTCTCCGCGCCGCCTCCGTTCACGTTCCCGTCACATAAGAATATGTGTTCTCATCTCATTATACTTGCCGATGAACTGGTTCGCAAATGGAAATCCCACCAAGACGCGGCGTTCTTTGGAGAGCTCTGCTCATTTGGTCCTTACACCGATTCGGCCGCCCCCGACCCATTCCGCCTGCTCTTCGCGCCGTTTCAACGTTATCCCCTTCGATCAGGTGGGCACCGTTCTAAATAAAAAAACTGCATTCTAACAGCCTTCGCGCCTATGTACTATGTATTTCAGCCTTGTTCCGTCCTTCAAAGAGTATCCCCTTCGATCAGATTAATGGTGGAATTCCACAAAACCTCAACAACGAAATGGTTAACCAAGCTTTCTTAACGCGTTTCTCAAAATAAGAAGTTCATTTCATAAAGAAATTCTGCAAAACAAACAATCGTTAAGAAACCTGAAATGCATTCTTATGCTGTCTGTAGTTAGCCAATCCCGACCACCTTACAGAACGTACAGCTTTCTTTTTGTTGACCAAATCGCGAAGCGTCACAGTCTGAGTAAGACCGCATAGAGATACAAGCTTTTCAAAAGAATTCGGACGTGCGTTGATTCGGAAACAAAATTCGTCCAGGTAAGCCTGCAGATGCTTCGGACCAATTCCTCCGAACGTCCTCGCAAGCCAGCCGATGACCCCCCGCCAGATTAATCCGAGCTCCGTCACTCCTTCACTATCGCTTTGCCTGACAATCTCAATGCTTTGAACGTCGGATTTTGCATCTGTCACATGGCGCCACAGGAAAGTGCCAAAGGAATCGACGCCAAATAAACGCCGACTAAACTCATCTGGCGACACTCGCTTAATTTTAACTTCGGCCACTTCGCCCGATTCCGGATCGATTGAGGCTCCTACGACTGCCGGCTGATCTCGCTGATCGGGCGGATCAAAAACCCCGCTCATGACTGGGCGCGCGTAAAAATCGCCGTATAGTTGCAGTTCTCCTTTTAGAGGCCTAGATTCGTCGCATACTTGGATGGCATGCCTAAGCTTATGGTTGATCAGCCAAGCCGTCTTGTAGGTTACTTGAATAATCTCTGCCAGCAGCGTGGCGGAGATCCCCGTTTGCATCAAATATAAGGCGCTGAACCACTTTACGAGCGGCGTGCGCGTCCCCTCCATTATAGTTCCTGCAGTTAGAGAGGTCTGGTGACGGCAGACATGGCATTCATAGAGACTTTTGCGTCGGGAAGCGACTAGGTAACATGCAGCTCCGTCGCAGCGAGGACAGCGGTACCCGTTCGGCCACTTGGCCTTAAACAAAGCTAACTCGCACGCTTCCTCTTGAAATACTGGCATCTTCTCATGAAGCGTATGCATGCAACCCAACCTCCCCACTCAAAATAGGAACATTCGTTCTTATTCTAACACAATGTTCTGCCGATCTAAAGCGCCATTTTGTATCAATAACGATGGGGGATATTTGGATTAAAAGTTGATTGTTAGCGCTCGTTCCTGAGTAAAGGGGATACCGTTAAAGCTAATCTAGCCAGCTCCTCTCCTGCCCGAAGGGGATAGTGTTGAAAAGTAGCTAGCCCGCCTCTATCCAGCTCTTCTCCTGCCTGAAGGGGATAGCGTTGAAACGGGTTAAAGGAGCATTACAGCCCTCCTAACGCGGCAATTTTTTGTACCAAACCCGTACAACAAAAAACCTTGCCAGGACTAGCTATCCCGGCAAGGCGTGCGCAGCATTTTCTATAGACTCGCCTTCAGTTCAAGCAACGCGTCGCGTAGCTCGGCGGCCCGTTCGAACTGGAGGTTTTTGGCGGCATCCTTCATCTCGGCCTCGAGACGGTTGATGACGGACTGACGGTCTTTCTTGGACAGCTTGTCGACGTCCTCGAGACCCGTAAGATAAGAGCTCTTCTGCTCGGCGACTTTCGTCGCCTCGATAACGTCACGGACTTTTTTGCGGATGGTCTGCGGCGTGATGCCATGTTTCTCGTTGTAGGCGGTCTGGATCGCGCGGCGGCGGTCGGTCTCGCCGATCGCTTTCGCCATGGAGTCGGTGATCTTGTCGCCATACATGATGACGCGACCCTCGGCATTCCGCGCCGCGCGGCCTATCGTCTGGATGAGCGAACGCTCGGCGCGCAGAAAGCCTTCCTTGTCGGCGTCCAAAATGGCGACCAAGGTTACCTCGGGTAAGTCGAGGCCTTCCCGCAGCAGGTTAATGCCGACCAGTACATCGAACGTTCCGATTCGCAGGTCGCGCAAAATCGCCATCCGCTCCAGCGTCTTAATATCCGAATGCAGATAGCGAACCTTGATGCCGACTTCCTTCATGTAATCGGTTAGATCCTCCGACATCTTCTTGGTGAGGGTCGTCACGAGCACGCGCTCGTCGCGTTCGATGCGGGCGCGAATCTCGCCGAGCAGGTCGTCGATCTGCCCCTTTGTCGGACGCACCTCGATAATCGGATCGACGAGCCCCGTCGGACGGATGATCTGCTGCACCATGATCGGACAGTTCTCGAGCTCGTAAGGACCGGGCGTCGCCGATACATAGACGAGCTGCTTGGCTTTGCCTTCGAACTCCTCGAAGCGCAGCGGGCGGTTGTCCTTCGCCGACGGAAGGCGAAAGCCGTGGTCGACGAGCACAGTTTTGCGCGCTTGGTCCCCGTTGTACATTGCCCGCACTTGCGGGAGCGTGACGTGGGACTCGTCGATGACGATGAGATAATCGTCCGGGAAGAAGTCCATGAGCGTGTACGGCGTGGCGCCGCGCTCGCGGAACGTCAGCGGGCCGGAGTAGTTCTCGATGCCGGAGCAGAAGCCCATCTCCGCCATCATCTCGAGGTCGTAGCGCGTACGCTGCTCCAATCGCTGCGCTTCGAGCAGCTTGCCTTGCTCGCGCAGCTCGGCGAGGCGCTCTTCGAGTTCGCGCTCGATGTGGACCAGCGCGACCTTCATCTTCTCCTCGGCGGTCACGAAGTGAGATGCCGGAAAGATCGCGACATGATCGCGCGAGCCGATGATCTCGCCCGTCAGGACGTCGATCTCGGTGATCCGCTCGATCTCGTCGCCGAACATCTCCACCCGAATCGCACGGTCGCCCACCGATACCGGGAAGATCTCGACGACGTCGCCACGCACGCGGAACGTCCCCCGCGTAAAGTTCATATCGTTGCGCTGGTATTGGATGTCGACCAGCTTGTGAAGAATCGCGTTGCGCGATTTCTCCATGCCCACGCGCAGACTCAAGCGAAGGTCTCGGTATTCCTCCGGAGAGCCGAGACCGTAAATGCAAGAAACGCTGGCGACGATGATAACGTCCTTGCGTTCGAACAACGCCGAGGTCGCGGAGTGACGGAGCTTGTCGATCTCGTCGTTGATGCTGGAGTCCTTCTCGATATAAGTATCCGAGGACGGGATGTACGCCTCCGGCTGATAATAATCGTAATAGCTGACGAAGTACTCGACGGCGTTTTCCGGGAAAAATTCCTTGAACTCGCTGCACAACTGTGCCGCCAGCGTCTTGTTGTGCGCGATGATCAGCGTGGGCTTGTTCACCTTGGCGATCGTCTGTGCGATCGTGAACGTCTTGCCCGTACCAGTCGCGCCCAGAAGCGTCTGATGCCGCTTGCCCTCATGAATGCCGGCGACCAACTCCCGGATCGCTCCCGGCTGGTCTCCTTGCGGTTCGTATTCCGAAATCAGCTTGAATCCGGAAGGCACTGCCATGTCTAAGCCCACCTCCGTGTCTTGTAGACCAAAGTCCTATATCGTACCCTGCTTCATCCAGCCGATAAACAGGATATCCCTTCCAGCAAGTCCGAATATGTGTTCTCATTCATTATATCGGCTTCCCGGAAACCAGTCAAAGGAGTGAAGCTGCATGAAGCAGCGTATGGACCAGACCACGTCGTGGGGCATATTGGCGGCCCTTGCCGCGTTAATAGGCGGATTTTTATGGGAAGGCGGTCATTGGGAAGGGCTCGTGGAGAAAACGGCGCTGCTGATCGTATTCGGAGGGACATTCGCGGCCGTCGCGATCAGCTTCCCGGCATCCCGGCTGCGCCAGATTCCGGAATCGTTGAAGACAGCCTTTCGGCCCGGCACTTTGGAGGCCACTACCCGGATCGACGAGCTCGTCGATCTGGCCACGGTCGCCCGACGCGAAGGCGTACTCTCCCTCGAAGACAAGCTTGTAGACCACCCGGACCCTTTTATCCAAAGCGGTCTCCAACTCATCGTCGACGGCACCGATCCCGAGCTCAGCAGGCAAATCCTTGAATTCGAAATCGACGCCATCGAACAGCGGATGGAAAACCAAGCGAAAATCTTCGAGTCTGCCGGCGGGTATGCGCCGACGATGGGCATCATCGGCACCGTCATGGGGCTAATCCACGTGCTAAGCAATCTCGCGGATCCCGGCTCGCTTGGGCCTGCGATCGCTGTTGCGTTTACTGCCACGCTGTACGGGGTTGCCTCCGCGAACATCCTCTACCTGCCAATCGCGTCCAAGATACGCATCCGCGCAGCCGAGACCGTACAGTTTACGGAAATGATGCTGGAAGGCATCCTGGCGATCCAAGCCGGCGAAAATCCCGCGCTTATCCGCAAGAAGCTGACCGCCTTCATGCACACGGAGAAGCTGTCGTTCGTCCTGAAGAAGGAGGAGAGCGAAGATGGCGCGGAGACGCAGCCGGCGCAGCCGAAGCGCGCATGAGAATCAAGAGCGGTGGCTGATTACATACGCTGATTTAATTACCCTTCTGCTGATTTTCTTCATTATTATGTACGCGATGAGCCAGATCGATATCAAAAAATACGACACGCTGGCCAAGTCGCTCCAATTGGAATTTTCTAAGGCTGACAGTATCATCGAGATGGGCAGCGGGCTCGAGGGCGGCACCGACGTCGCTAAATATGCGAGCCCGCCGCCTTCCGCCAATCCGTCTCCAAGTGCCAGCGCCTCGGCCGACTTGGATGCGGAAATTGTCAGACGCCGCGAGCAAGCGCTCCAGGATTTGCTCAAGGTCATCGAGTCGTATGTCAAAGAAAACAAATTGCAGCAAGACGTGTTCGTCGGAGACACGCCTCAGGGGATCGCGATTCGACTGTCGGACAGATTCCTGTTCGACCTCGGCAAGGCGGATCTTAAACCGGACGCCAGACCTGCGCTGGACAAGCTGTCCAGCTTGTTTACGAAGCTGGACACGACCATCTCGATTCAGGGCCACACCGATAACCTGCCGATACAGCCGGGATCCGCATTCCAGGACAACTGGGGCTTGTCTTCCGGTCGTGCATTGTCCGTTCTCCGTTATTTCGTCGATACGCGCAAGCTGCCGGAAAAAATATTTGAAATCGCGGGTTACGCGGACACGCGCCCCGTCGCGGCGAACGACACGGAAGCCAATCGCCAGAAAAACCGCCGCGTGGAAATTCTGGTCGTGCGTCAGGCAGAATCCGCCACATGAAGCTGCACCAGGCCAATCCTCAGCCGTCGTTTATGACGGCCCGCTCCATGCAAGCACGACGGCGATGACCGCGGCGGCCGCGATGCCTGCATACAGCAGCATCCGGTTTCTCGCTGCGCGCCGTACAGCTTGAGGATTGGCCTTTTGCCGAATCCAAAGCTTGAGCTGCGCCAATTCGTCAGGGCCAGGCAAGCTTCGCACGGGGATCAGGCTGACGCCCTTCTGGCCGACGTATAAGATGATCATGCGGCGCGTGATCGCGAATCTCCGCACGTCCGACCAGTCGACCCGTCCCTTCGCAGTAGGCGTGAGAAAGCTAAAGCCTTGTTCGTCGAATGCATACGCCCGTTTTTCAACCGAAAAGCGCCTCTTCACGGCCTGGACCGCTCGCAGATAACTCGATCCGGGAATGAACAGCCCGAACGCCAGCAGCAGCCATTGGACGAAGTGGAAGTGATCCGCTGCCCCGCTTCCCTCCTTTAGCACCGCAAGCAGCATATACAGCAAATTAGAGCCGCAAACGAGCATGAAGAAAACAAAGCCCGGACTCGCATAGAAATGTCTCATGTTCAACGCGACAATCTCTTTCTCTGTCGTATCGAATTCAGCCTTCACAATCGTTGCCATGACAACCCCCTGTGACGCCTTGCGCCTTGCGCTTTGCGTCTCTTGATGCTCTACATTATAAGTCATTATCCGCTGCAGGCGACGCCGCATATCTTGAGTTTTAACAACATTTTATCGAACATGCGCGGGTTAAAGCTTATAATGGATGCAAACAAGATCGAACGGAGGCTGAATATGGGATTGTTTGACTTCATCAAGGGCCAGTTCATCGAGGTTATCGAATGGCTGGACGACACCGGTTCGATGGTATACCGCTTTCCTGTCTACGACAACGCGATTAAGATGGGCGCGAAGCTCGTCGTGCGGGAGTCCCAAGCTGCTATATTCGTTAACGAAGGCCAGATCGCCGACGTCTTCGGTCCGGGCACATATACCCTAAGCACGCAGAACATGCCGGTGCTTACCGCACTTAAATCTTGGAAATACGGCTTCAACTCTCCTTTTAAAGCCGATGTTTTTTTCGTGAGCACGCGCAACTTCACGCAGCTGAAGTGGGGCACGACGAATCCGGTTATTATGCGCGACGCGGAATTCGGGATGGTACGCTTGCGGGGCTTCGGCAACTATGCGCTGAAGGTGAACGATCCTGCCGTCTTCCTGAAGGAGATCTTCGGGACGCAGCAGGACTTTTCGGCGGAAAATGTGGCCGGTTACCTGAAGTCGGTTATTGTCTCAGGCGTTAGCGACCTGCTGGGCGAATCAAAAATTCCGGTCATCGACCTGGCTGCTTCATACGATGAGCTTAGCCGTGCCGCGACCGACAAGCTTCAGGCGCACTTTATGTCCATGGGCCTTTGGCTGACGGCGCTCACAATCGAGAACATCTCGCTGCCCGAGGAAGTCGAGAAGACGATCGACCGCAGGTCGTCCATGAATATCGCAGGCAACCTTGATCAATATATGAAATATCAGACGGCCGAAGCGCTGCGCGAGGCGGCGAACAACCCGGCGGACGGCTCGGCGGGTACGGGCATCGGTCTGGGCGCAGGCATGGCGATGGGACAGGCGATGAGCCAAATGATGCGGCAAAACGAGCAGCAGAATGCAGCGAATGCCGGAGGAAGTCAGGGCGCAGGTTCGGGCGCAGGCGCTGCCCCTGGCAGTGGTGCAGCCGCAAGCGAGCGTGCCGCGCAAGTCGGCGGTGTCGCCCCGGACGGCGGCAGCGCGACGCCGTCTAAAAAGTTCTGTTCGGAATGCGGGCAGCCGCTCGCGCCGAACGCGAAGTTTTGCTCCAACTGCGGGACGAAGGTGTAGGCCTGAATGGCGAAAGACGCAAACGCTGCGATGGAAGCCATACAATTTCCGTGCGCGAGCTGCGGCGGCGCGATGCTATTCGACGCGGACAGCCAGCAGCTGAAGTGTCAATATTGCGGTCGGCTGCAGGAGATCGATTCCGATACCTCGCTCCCGCAGGAGCATGCGCTGGACGACGGTACGCAAGAAGAGTCGGACACAGATTGGGGCGTAGCGCAGCAGACGATCAAATGCGAGTCCTGCGGCGGCGAGAGTTTGATTCCGGCCTTGCAGACGGCTACGTTATGTCCGTTCTGCGGCTCGCCGAAGGTGCTGCCCCAGCCCGCTACGGCAACGATAAAGCCCGAATCGCTTGTTCCGTTTAAAGTCGACAGCGATGACGCGAAAAATGCCTTCCGGGCATGGAAAAAGAAACGTTGGTTTCTTCCCGGCGCCTTCAAGCGGGAAAACACGAGCGCGCGACTGGCCGGCATTTATATTCCCTATTGGACGTACGATGCAGACACCTCTTCCGCGTACACCGCCGAGCGCGGCGACTATCACTACCGGACCGTAACGAAGACGCGCGTCGTTAACGGCAAAACCGAGACTTATACCGCCCAGGAACGCTATACGGTCTGGCACTGGGTAAGCGGCGATTACGACCGCTTCTTCAACGACGTACTGATCCCTGCCTCCGGCCAATACGACGCCAAGCTGCTGGATCGTCTGGGCAACTTCGAGCTGGGCGGACTGCTCGGCTACAAGCCCGAATATTTGAGCGGCTACATCGCCGAGCGCTATTCCGTCAACCGAACGCAAGGCTGGGAGGAAGCGCGGGAGCGGATCGACGGTACGCTGCGCGGCGACATCCGCTCCAAGATCGGCGGCGACGAGGTCCGCTCGCTGAACGTCAATACCGATTATTACAACCGCACGTTCAAGCATCTTTTGCTGCCTGTCTGGAACGCCAGCTATAACTACAAATCCAAGCCCTACCGCTTCATGGTCAACGGCCAGACCGGTCTCGTCTCCGGCACCGCGCCGCGCAGCGCTTGGAAAATTACGTTTTTTGTGTTGGCTTGTCTGGCAGTCGTCGGGGCACTCGTGCTGTGGTATGCGAGCAGCCAGCAACCGCCGCCACAATAGAAAAAGAGAACAAGCAATCGGAAAAAGCAATCGCCCTGCTCTCGAGCAGGGCGATCATTATTCTCCGATTAACTTCAAGCCTACCGCGGCGGCGATGACAAGCGCGAGGAAAAAGAGCCTTGAAGCCTGACGAGATTCGCCGTAAAAAATCATGCCAAGCACGGTCGCCCCAACCGAGCCGATGCCCGTCCATACCGCATAAGCCGTCCCCATCGAGATGTCTTGCATCGCAGCGGTCAGCAGGCTGAAGCTGAACAAGAAACTTACACATATGATAATCAGCCCCCACGCGTCCCTGCGGCTGCTCCAGCGGTTCAATCCAACCGTTCCTACTACTTCGAACAGGCCTGCGAAAAACAGATAAATCCATGCCATCAGTGAGTCCCGCCTTTCTCGGTGCCCGAGCCTGGTTTCGGGCCGGAGGTCGCTTTTAAGCCAACGATGCCTATGATCATGAGAGCGACAAGCGCTAACTTAGCCGCATTTAGTTCGCCCTCGTAAAATACAGCTTCTCCGATTACCGTCCCTGCCGCGCCGATGCCCGTGAACGCGGCATAGGCTGTTCCGATCGGCAGCACGCGCGTCACTTCCATCAGGCTCCAAAAAGAAAAAGCTAATGCGACGGCTGTCAACAGCCATTCCCACCAGGTCGAAGCATGCTTCAACCCCGATACCCAACCTACTTCCGTCACGCCGGCTGCGATGAGCAGCGTCCAATATTTTGTCATCGGCGATTCTCCTCTCTGTGTGCAAAAGATACAAAAAAAGCCCGAAAGCATCGGCATGCATGGTAAGCTGCGCGAGTGGCGCGCATTACCTTGCATTCTGATACTCCCGGGTTTTTGTCCCTCCGTGACGCCTGCCGTAACCGGCAGCGCGCGCCCTCCCTTGGACCAGACAGCCGGCCGAAGCCGCCCCGGAACCCTAGAGGACGAATCCAATACATATTAACGAACAACAGTTGAACTGTCAATGCGGTTTCAAAAAAGAGGAAGAACGAACGCTTCGCCGTCACTTTACTTGCGCTTTCCGCTGCGCGGAGGAAGACCTTCGGGCACGGGCTTTGGAGCCGCGATCGGAGTAACACTGACATTCCGCTCCAGTGTTGCGCCCGCTCGCCCTATAGCGTCCGGTTCGGACGTGCCCGCCGTCAGAGCAAGCACGCCATTTGTCGGCTTCCCGGTTCTCTCAGGCGGTGGTCCGCTCTCCAAAGCCGCAGCCTCCTCCGTTCCGCCGAATCTCCTTCGGGCTCCTCTTCCTCGCAGCCTTGCGCCTGCCAGTCGAATTCCGTGACGCAAAGAGGTCGATCCTGGCGCTGCCACGTATTCGGCATCCTCGTCCGGCGCAAGAATCAACCCGAGCTGATGATGCTCTCCGGCATACCTGGCCCGCTGCGCAAATTTCACGTTGCCGTCGCGATTCAGCACCTCGAGCTTCGTAAAAGCCGGCTGCAGCTGCAGCGCCGCATGCAACTCCTCCTTGCTGTGCACCCGGACGCCGTTCGCCTTGCTCACGGTCTCGCCCGCAGTCAAGCCCATCTCGAACGCCGGCGTGCCGGGAAGCACGGCGAGAATCACGACGCCTCTGCCGTCCTGCACATAAACAGGGTGATGCCCCCGCTCGCGCATTCTACCCCAGAACAGCAGAGCCTCGTGCAAAATGAAAGCCGCCAGGCCCGCCACGATCGTAAGCGGCTCCCAAAATGCCGCGCCAGCCGAAAGCGCCGCAATCGCCAGCCCATAAATGAGCAGGCCGCCTCCCATTTCCTTCGCTTTGACTTCGGGCCAACGCGTCGCCGTGCGATCCGTAAATCCGATCAGCACCGGGAATGCTGCCAGCGTCCATCCGGCGAAGGTAATGGCCGGTCCCCCATCCATGCCGAACAACGGCGTCCATGGCAGCGTTAGCCCGTGCGCGCCTGTGGCTGGCACAAGCCATAGCAGCGGCACCGGCCAGAGCCCGGACAGCGAATAGGCGCCGATCGGCTTGCCGCGCTTGCCCTCCAGAAACAGCGGCGTCGCATAACGCGAGCCCTGCAGCCGGACGAGAAGCGCTTCCGCAATATGCAGCAAGCCGGCCAGGAACAACAAGGACGGACCATCGATATCTTTTAACGCCTGCCAGACCCGGTTCACCGTATCGCCTCCGTCAGGCACGCCCGTCCATGACAGAATCGTCTGAACGACAGTCAGCGCGCCTGCCGCGTAAGCGAGACAAACGTATCGCAGCTTGAATAATGCGAGTACGAACGTCGCCACCCAGACGCATACGAGCGTCGAGGCGGTCAATTGCGCGCCTGCCGCAAACCCGAGCGCGGACAAGGCGATGCCTGCGACGAAACCCGCGACGATACGGGCGACAGTCATCGGCAGCGTGCCCCGCAGCCTCACATGAAACAGCCTTCGCTGCAGCACATTGCTCTGGCGCGAATGCCACCAGACCATAGCGAGCGCGATATATAAAAAAGGCGATAGGAACAGGACGCCGATACTCTCGCCCGCCAACCGCAACCAATCGATCGTCAGATCCAAGACGAATCCCGCCTTTCGTTTCCGCAATCCGTTATTTACGCCGACGATACGTATTCGACAGACGGAAGTTTAAATCCTGCCGGCCGGCCTGCTCCAGGCTTACAAATAGTGGAATCCCGTCGTCTTATAACTCCGTTTTCCCGTTTCAACGGTATCCCCTTCGCGCAGGAAATGTGTTGGCCTGGGGAACCGCAAACGCCTGCCTGCCGTGGCATTTATCGCAACTTTAACTGTGAAAATGGCAGACGGACCTGATCGAAGGGGATACCGTGTAAGTCGATCGCCTTGCGAATGATAAACTTTTAATCTGATCGAAGGGGATATCGCTTAAAGGCATCGCTCCGCTTCGCAGCGCGAATCATTGCCTCATGCTCTCGCTCTCGCTAATCTTCCTCTCCCTGATCTTCCCCTCCCTGATCGAAAGGGATACCGTTCAAACGTCGAAAAATGCGGCAGCCGCCCCAGGCTGCCCACGTAAAAGCGTGGACGATGCCTTGGGGCGGCTGTGCGCGAGGCTGCGATTCCTATTTGAGATACGGCGCCGGATTGACCGGCGTGCCGTCTTTGCGGACCTCGAAGTGCAGGTGGTAACCGGTAGCGGTGCCCGTCATGCCGACAAGACCGATTTTTTCGCCGCGCTTGACGGTCTCGCCCTTCTCGACCAGGATGCCGCCCGGCTTCAAGTGACCGTAAAGCGTCCAGAGGCCGCCGCCGTGGTTGATGATAATACAGTTGCCGTAGCCGCTCCAAGACTGGGCGACGATAACGGTGCCCGATTCGGCCGCGTAAACCGAAGTGCCCTCCGGAACGGCCATGTCCATTCCTGTGTGCAGCTTGTTCTTTTGTCCGGTCACAGGATGGGTCCGGTAGCCGAACGGCGACGACAAGCGGTATTCCCGCTTCAGCGGAAGGCCCAGCTTACCGCCGGTGTAGTAGGTTTTCAGCTGTTTTTTCTGCTCCAGCAGCTTCGAATACTTTTTGCCGAACTCCATCAGCGCGGCTTCGGCCTCTTCGCTGATATCCTCGGTTTCTTCGATCTTCTGGTTAATGCTCGCTACGAGCACTTCTTTTTCTTTTTCCTGATCCTGCAGCTCTGCCCTTTTGTCCGCCATGTCGCTGTACAGCTTCTTGACGGAAGCCAGGTCGACTTCGACCTGCGCTTTCTTGTCGGCTACAAGCGCCTTGTAGTTCTCGGTCTGCGACAGCACTTCTTTATCCTGCTCCATAATCGACTGCAGCGACTGGAAGCGGCCGACGAAGTCCGAGAAGCTCTTGGCGCTCAGCAGCACGTCCAGGTAGGAGACCGAGCCGTTCATGTAAATGAGCCGGATCCGCTCCTTAAGCTGCTCGTCCCGGCTTTGCCTGGAGGCCTCGGCGGATTGGAGCTCCGACGTCGTCTTCAGCAGCTTGGTTTCGGCGGAGTCAATCTTCGCCTGCGTATCGTCGAGCTGATCCGACGTCTGCTGAATTTGCGCGAGCAGCGTGTACATATCCGTCTTGGCGAGCACCTTTTTGTTCGTGAGATCCTCGTTCCGGCGCTCGGCCGCCTTCTTGCTTTCCGCAGCGGCGTTCATTTGGGCCTGGATCTCCTTGAGCTGCCGCTCGATCTTCTGCATCTGCGTCTCGGCATGGCTCTCATAAGGACGAACGAGGAATACCACGCCCAGCAGCATGACCAATACCGCGATCAATCTTTTATTCACCCATGTTCTCCTCCATCATCTGATCATGAACGGCAGGAACTACACCCTCAAATGCTTGCGAACCGAAACGACGCTGCCCCAGATGCCGATCAACGTGCCGAGCGCGACGAGCGTGCCGCCGACCAGCCAGCCTACCTTGTTTATATCGACGACCTCGATCATCATCAGGCCCACGTTGTAATGGGTCGAAGCGATTAATTCGGAATACCCGTACAGCAGCAATGCCGTCGTAATGCCAGAGCCAGCCAGGCCGATGACGACCCCTTCGATGAAAAACGGCCAGCGGATAAAATTGTTCGTGGCGCCGACGAGCTTCATGATGCCGATCTCTCTGCGGCGGGCCAGTATTGTCATCTTGATCGTCGTGGAGATGAGGAACATCGCCATGACCGCGAGCCCCGCGACGACGACCAGGCCGACATTGCGCACGGCGTTCGTGATGCGGAACAGTTTTTCGACATAGCCTTGTCCGTACTTGACGCTCAGGACCGGCTTGTCCGCGTCCGTCTCGTTAAAGGCCAGAATCTGCTTGGCGACGTAAGAAACCTGCTGAGCGTCGAACAGCTCGACTTCGAACGCATCCGGAAGCGGATTGGCATCCTTATAGCCGTCGAGCGCGCCTTTTACGTCCTCGTCCAGATCCTGACGCAGCTTTTCGAGCCCTTCCTCCTTGGAGACGAAGGTAACCTGCTTGACCTCAGCGATATTGCCGATTCGCGTCTTCAGCTCGTCGATCTTGGACTGGCCGATCTCCGACTGAAGATAGACGTTGACTTGGACCTGGCTGTCGAACTGGTCGGCCCACTGGTTCACGTTGAGCGCGAGGAGCATGAACACGCCAAGCACGAACAGCGACACGACGATCGAGCCGATCGAAGCGAATGACATCCAGCCGTTGCGGAAGACGTTCTTGACACCTTCGCGGATGTGGCGCACGAGGGTGCTAAACTTCATAGCCGTAATCCCCTCTCTGCTGGTCCCGCACGATGGTGCCCCGCTCGATCGCGATGACCCGTTTGCGAAGGGTGTTGACGATTTCTTTGTTGTGGGTGGCCATGACGATGGTGGTACCGCGGAAATTGATCTCTTCGAGCAGCTTCATGATCCCCCACGAGGTCTCGGGATCGAGGTTGCCGGTAGGCTCGTCCGCCACGATGACGGAGGGGCTGTTGACGATCGCTCTGGCGATCGCGACGCGCTGCTGCTCGCCGCCGGACAATTGGGCGGGCAGGCTGCTTGCCTTGTGCTTAAGTCCGACAAGCTCGAGCACTTCCATCGTGCGCCGGCGGATATGCCGCTTGGGCGATTCGACGACTTCCATCGCGAAGGCGACGTTATCGTACACGGATATTTTGGGGAGCAGGCGAAAATCCTGGAACACGACGCCGATATTGCGGCGAACGTAAGGAATCTTGCGTTGCTTGAGCTTGCCTATATTGAACCCGTTGACGGACAGCTGGCCCTTGGTCGGCACTTCCTCGCGATAAATCAGCTTCATGAACGTCGACTTGCCGGCGCCGGAAGGGCCGACGACATAGACGAACTCGTTGCGGTCGATCACGATGTTTATGCCTTGCAGGGCGGGCGTGCCGTCCGGATAGGTCTTCCATATGTCGTGCATTTCGATCACGCGATCACATCCTGTTTGCGTTGTTGGAGAGCCGGTGCATATATACGTTCAGGGAGACGCTTCCCGTCGAAAGGCTAAAGTTCCGCAGAATAAAGGTACTTCGACATCTTGCCGGTAAATCCTTTATTTGTCGAGCTTTATCTGGCTGCCGGACGCGGATTCGCGCCTCTTTCGGCACGCATTTTTGTCGATTTCCGTTATTTTGAGAAATTTTTAATCTGGAGGGAATCCTAAGGGACACATGCGTTTGCCGGAAGGAGGAAATCCGAAAAATGGACAGACGAATCGTCCGGATCTCGCTCGCCGCCCTTGCTCTGATCGTCGGCTTAAGCATGGGGACGGCGACCGCAAATCAGGCGCTAGCGGCAGAAGCGAAGTCGGAAGCGAAGTCGGGAGCGAAGTCGGGAACTAAGGCAGGATATAAGGCGGCGGCGGACGAGACGGCGGTGCATTCGAAAACCGGGGCGCGCAGAACTCGGTTGCTGCCGGAGGGCGTCTTTGTCGGCGGATTGGCGCTGGGAGGTATGAGTGCGGATGATGCGATCGCAACGGTGCGGGCGCGGATCGAAGCCGCGCTTGACGGGCGCGTGAAGCTGGTCGACGGACAGCTTGGGGACGCCGCTGCTGTACCGGGGGCGGCCGAGCTTGCGCCGACCTGGCGCGAGCTCGGGCTCAATCTGAACGCAGAGGAAGCGATAAGGGCAATCTCTCGCTATCGCGACGCAGGTTGGCTGAACCGCCGAACAGCCGAGCGGGCGGTGGCGAAGCGCTTCGTTATCGAGGCCGTTTGGGACGAAGAGATATTTGCGGAAAAAGCGGAAGCGCTGTGGGGGCGGCTCGCCGAAAAGCCGCCGGTCGACGCCGTCCGGTCGATCGACGAAAGCGACCGGGTCGTCTATTCGCCCGAAACGCCCGGCGAGACGCTCGACATCGCTTCGCTGCTGGCGGAATTCAAGAAGCATGCCCCGGCGGCGTTGGGCGAAGTGGCGCAATCGAAAAGCGGCCTGTTGCAAATCGAGCTGCGCATACCCGTCGTCTCCGTTAAACCCGAGATTACGACGGCATCGCTTCAGGCCCAAGGCATCGCGCGCAAGATCGCCGAGTTCACCACCTCCTTTACGGCAAGCGGGGAAGGCCGCGTCCATAACGTCAAGGCTACTGCCGATGCCTTGGACGGCACGGTGCTCATGCCGGGCGAAACGTTCGACTACGGCGCCGTCGTCGCCGAGGCGCGAAGGGTATACGGTTACCGGGAAGCGCCGGTCATCCTGAAGGGCAAGCTCGTGCCGGGTATCGGCGGCGGCATCTGCCAGGTCTCCAGCACGCTGTACAATGCCGTTCTGCGCGTCTCGAATATCGAGATCGTCGAGCGGCGCAACCACTCCCTCGCGGTAAACTACCTGCCGCAAGGCATGGATGCGACCTTCGCGGAGGGGTCGATCAACTTTCGCTTCCGCAACGAGACGGGCAAGCGGCTGCTGATCAAAGCCTCGGTTCGCGGCAAAAGGCTCACGGTGAAGCTGTTCGGCACGATGGCGGACAACGTCAGGTACGAACTGGAAACGGTCCGCGTGAAGGATCTGCCGCCCCGGACCGTCTACATGCAAGACGCGGACTTACCGGTCGGCATGACTCGACTGCTGCAGGCAGGAAAATCAGGCGCGGTCGTTGACACGTACCGCTTGAAATACGTGGACGGGCAGCTCGCCGCGCGCCGCAAGCTGAACCGTTCCGCCTATCGTGCGCAGGACGCGATCGTCGCCGTGCATCCCGCGGATCCGCGCGCGGGACAGCCCGTGCAGCCGCAGCCTCTGCCGCAAGGCAGAACGCCGGCGGAACCGATGTAAGGGCAGATTGAATATGCAACAAGGCCGCCGTGTATGTGCCTCCGGCGGCCTTGTTGCGTTTTAATTCGTCGCCCAGGAAGACAGGCGACAATCGCTATGCTGGCGCTCCGGCTCCACGCCGCAGGAATAAGCCAGCCGGTTGGTCAGATCGACGAGCGTGAGCCGGCAGCCGTGCTTCGCGCCCGTGTCGATCCCGATACGGTCCCGACCCAGCCATAGCTCGCCTGCCGGCGCGCCGAGCTTGAAGGTCGGCGTGTGGCCGAAGACGACCGTATACGGGAGCGGGCCGGCGTCCGCCCAGAACTCGCCGCGAATCTCGGTCAGGTCCGCGGCGCTCTGCTGGGCCGGCGGCAGTCCCGGACGGATGCCCGCATGGGCGAACAGGAAGCCCGCCTCCTGCCAGTACAAGGGCGTCTCGTTCAGGAAGCGCAGCTCCTCCGTATCCGCCGGCAGGCCTTCTCCCCGCGCGGAGGCGTCTAGCAGCCAACGCTCCATATTGCCGAGCACGGCGCGCGCGCCTTCCTTGACCAGCGCCATCGCTTCCTTAAGCGCGGACCAGCTCTCGCGCTCCCGGTTGATGAAGTCGCCCAGCAGATACAGGCGATCCCTGCCCGGCGCGTATTCGGCCATGCGCAGCAGCGAACGCATCGCCGCCGCTTGGCCGTGAATATCCGAGATGACAAGTATGCGGGTCATGTCGATTCTTCTACCTTTCGCTGCCGGCGTCAGCCGGGTACAAGTAGGTCTCGTCGACGGGAAAACGCAGCCAGCCGCGCGTGCCCGCCTTCAGAGGCTCATGATGGAATAAGGAAAGCATCTCGCCGGTTCCGGTCTCTGCCAGCACGCGCCAGCGATTGCCTTCGAAGGCGCTGTGCGCGATCCGGGCGGCCAGCCGGTTGAAGGCCAAAGCTGCGCGCGAGCCGGCCGCACCGGTCTCCGTGCCGGCGGCAACCTCTTCGGTCGGATGGGATGCCCGAGCATCCTCGGTCTCCCAGGCAGCCGCATCCGGGCGGAACAGCGCGATCGCCGGTCCGGCCGGACGGCGGGCGTTCCAATCGGATGCTGTCCGGCCTGCGACGAGCGCGCCGTCCAGACGGATGGCGGGTACCGCTTCGCCTTCGGCGATCGGCCCTGCGAGGCGGTTGCCCGCGCCGAGCAGCGAGGCGACGGACGCCGTCGCGGGCCGGCGATAGCAGGCCTCGGGACTGTCGATCTGGTCGATGCCGCCGCTGCGCATGATGACGAGCCGGTCCGCCATCGCGAACGCCTCTTCGGGATCGTGCGTCACATGGAACACGGTCGTCCCCAGCTTGCGCAGCAGATAGGACAGCTCCGTCCGCATCTCGATGCGAAGCCGCATGTCGAGATTGGACATCGGCTCGTCAAGCAGCAGCAGGTCCGGCTGCGTTGCCAGGGCGCGCGCGATCGCCACGCGCTGCTGTTGTCCGCCGGACAGCTGCGCGGGCAGGCGACCTTGGAACGGCTCCAAATGCAGCAGACGCAGCAGCTCCTCGACCTTGGCTCGAATGTCCGCGGACGCTGCCTTCTTTCTTTTCAACCCGTAAGAAATATTGTCGTAAACGCTCATATGCGGCCACAGCGCGTAGTCCTGGAACACCATGTTGATGCCCCGCTTCTCCGGCGGCACGAGCTTTGAAGCCGTGGACACGGCTTCGCCGCGCAGCCTCACTTCGCCGCCGTCGGGCTGCTGCAGGCCGGCGATGAGCTGCAGCAGCGTGGACTTGCCGCAGCCTGACGGTCCGAGCACGCTGATGATCTGCCCGCGGGAGACGCTGAAGTCGATGCCCCGAAGCGCAGGCTGGCCCGCGTAGGACTTGTGAAGCTGACGGATCTCTAAGATTGGATTCAACGGCTTGGCCTCCTTGCTTCCTTCGGTTTGAACAATCGCTCCATGAGGAGAATTAATGCGACGACAGCGGTCCCGCCGGTCAATGTCGCGGCGGCGGCGTAGCCGAAGTTCAGGTCCTCGAACGCCTTGTTGATGACGACGGGCAGCGTCATGAAATTAGGCGGGAACAGGATCGACGTCATCGCCAGGTCGAAGACGCTCGCCCCGAACGCCGCCAGCGCGGCGGAGAGCAGCGCGCCGCGCAGCAGCGGCAGCAGAATCGTGCGCACTCTGCGCGAGAACGAGGCGCCTTGCATTTGCGCCGCCGACAGCAGCCCCTGCGGCACCTTGGCCATCGCCCCCGTCACGATCCGGGTGATGACGGGAATGGCGCCCGCCACCCCGGCCAGTACGAGAATGGCCGGCTTGCCGTAGAGCAGCAGCCCGATGCGCTCTAGCCAAGCCTGGTTCCAGATAAAGATGTAACCGATGCCGAGCACGACGCCCGGAACCGCCAGCGAGATGAGCGAGATGACGTCGATCACCCGCTTAAGCTTGAATTTTGAATAAGTCAGCACGTAGGCGACGAGCAAGCCGACGAACAGACCGACGATGGCGGCGAACGCCGCGATCGAGAGCGAATGAAGCAGCGCGTCCGTCAACTGCCCGCCGTCCGCGAACAGCTCCCGGTAGTGGTCCAGCGTGAACGCCGAGCCGCCGGATTTGCCGGGACGGGTAACCGAAGTCAGCAAATTGGCGCCTAAGGGAATGCCCACAGCGCTGGCCAGCAGAAGAAAATTGCCTCCCGCCAGCAGCCAAGCGCCCTTGGCAGGCCGCTCGGCCTTGGCGCGCGTCGCCCGGCCGCCGAGGAAGTCGAAGCGCGCCCGGCGCAGCGCCCAGAATTGTACGCTCATCGCCAGTGCGATCAGCACCACGAGGTAGAAGGACAGCACGCCGGCCATATCGAACCGGATCGGAGAGGTGTACAGCGCCGAGTAGATCGAATATGGCAGCGTCGGAAAGCGGAAAACGGCCGCGATGGAAGCCGGCAGACCAAAATCGCCGACGGTGTCCATAAAGACGAGCAGCGCCCCCGAGCAGTAGGCGGGCAGCAGCAGCGGCGCCTCGATCGTCCGCCAGACGGTCCAGGCGCTGCCGCCGTTTAAGCGGCCGGCTTCGCCCAAGCGGTCCATTTTCCACTCCAGCGCGGAATAGACGGCCAGATAAGCGAACGGAAATTTGCTTAACGACATGACCGCAATCAAGCCCGCGGGCGTAAAGACGGCGTCATGCACCCAGTGCCAGCCGAACCAGGACGCGGCGAGTCCGTCCGACGAAGCGAACATGACCCAACCTTGCGCCAGGATGAAGGACGGCGTCACGATCAGCAGCCATACCGCGCCGTCGAGCAGCCGCGCGCCCGGGAACGACCAGCGGGATCGCGCGGTAGCGAGCGCCGCGCCGAGCACCGTGCCGAGCGCCGTCGTGCCGAGGCCGAGGACCAGCGTGTTTTTGAGCGATAAATACCAAAGCGGACGGCGAAACATCTCGCCTAGCAGAGAGAGGTCGCCGATCTGGCGGCTCCCGAAAAAAAAGCCGGGCAGCAGCACCTGAAGGACGACCGCGGCAAGCGGCAGCATGATCAACAAAACAAGAAGGGCCAGCACCAGCCAGCCCGTCCTGCTTCCGTGAGCGAAAATCGTAAAGCGCATTTTATTTCACCGAGCGATCGGCGAACCACTGCTTGATTTCCGCTTCATGCTCCGATGCCCACGTCGCGTCCGCTGCGACAAGCTTGGCGTTTTGCGCGCGGTCCGCCTTCATCGTCACACCGGTGGCGCTAGGCTGGAAGTAGCTCTCGTCGCCTTCGTCGATCAGCGCCTGCTGCGTCTTGGGATCGAGCAGGAACTCGACGAACGCCTTGGCCGCGTCCTGATGCGCGCTGTTCTTTTGGATCGCCGCTACGCGTACCGATGCCGGCGCGCCTTCTTCCGGCCAGACGATCTCGATCGGCTCGCCGTCGTTCTTGAGCGTGTACGCGTTGCTCTCTTGCAGCGCCGCGACCTTGATCTCGCCGCCCGTCAGCGCCTTGGCTACGTTCGGGTTTTTCGGATAGACGTGCGCGCCGTTTTTCAACACGCTGTCAAAGTACGCTTGGCCGCCTTCGATCCCTTTGTCCTGGAAGAACCACGACACGAACGGATAAGCAGGCGCCGCTACCGCTGGATCGGCCATGCCGACGGTTCCCTTGAACTTCGCGTCGGCGAGGTCCGCCCAGCTCTTCGGCGCGTCGGCCGCGCTGAACGCCTTCGTGTTGTACACGATCACGCCTGCGGCATGAGCGCCGGTCGGGTAGTACGCTTTATTCGCAGGTACGAATGCCTTGGCAAAGTCCGTCAAGCCCGCTGCGGCAGCCGGCTCCCAGCCTTCCAGAAGCTGTCCTGCCTTTCCAAGTCCTTCGATCGAAGGCATCGCGTCCATCCAGACGACGTCCCAGTGAGGGTTGCCTTTCTCGGCCTCGATGCGCGACATGATCTCCGCGCCGTTGCCGCTGACGATGTTGAGCTTGTAGCCGGTTTGCGCTTCGAACATCGGCTTGACGATCGTGTCGAAGTCGTTGAGGTAAACCATCAGCGTCTCGCCGTTGCCGGAAGCTGCCGATGCGCTCGCGCTTTCCGACGGCGAGGCCGATGCGCTCTCCGATGGCGACGCCGCTGCGGACGACGGTGCGGCAGAATCCGAAGCCGTGGCGGCCGCTGCACCCGAGTTGTTGTTATTGGCGTTGCCGCAGCCTGCTGCGGTCAAGGACAAGCCGATAAGCGCCAGTGCTGCGAGCTTGCGGTGCTGCATGAGATTCATAATTTCGATATCCCCCTCGTAATCGTTCGTGATACCTTCACTTTAAGGGGGCTTTGTCAGCATGGCGTAAAGCGGATAACAAATCGAAGTTAAATATCCTCTATATATATTGATAAAATCATAGATAAAATCTATATTTGCAGTAGCAGTCATTCGACGCAAAAGAGGGCGAACGTTCGATGAATCCCCAACAGCTCCGAATTTTCATGCAAGCCGCGGACGGACGCAGCCTGACGGAGGTCGCCTCCGCGCTCGGCTTAAAGCAGCCGACCGTCACCTTTCACATGCAGAAGCTTGAGCAGTCTGCCGGCCTATCGCTGTTCCGCAAGCAAGCCGGCCGCGTGCGCCTGACCGATGCAGGCGAGGCGCTGCTCCCTTATGCCGCCAAGATCTCGGCGCTGCTGGACGAGGCCTCGCAGCTGATGACCGACTACCGCGAGCAAGGCCGCGGCAGGCTGAAGATCGGGGCGAGCTATACGCCGGCCACCTACTTCCTGCCCGCCTATCTGGCGGAATTCCAGATGCAGTACCCGCTGGCGCTGCCGACGCTGACCGTCAAGCAGGCAGGAGACGCGCTCGCCCTGCTCGAGAGCTTCGAGGTCGACGTCGCCGTCGTCTCGCTGTCCGAGGAGCCTTATCCCGGACTCAACGTCATTCCGCTCGGCGAGGATCCGCTGACGCTGGCGTTTGCGCCCTTTCACCCGCTGGCCGCGGGCGAGATCGGGATCGAGGACCTGCAGGGACAGCCGTTCCTCGTGCACGAGGGCGGGTCGACCTCGCGCAGGCTGTCCGAACGATGGGCGGCGGAAAACGGCTTGAACTGGCAAATCCGGATGGAGCTCGGCGCGATCGAGACGATCAAGGAAGCGGTCAAGCACGGCATGGGGATCGGCATCCTGCCGCGGCGCAGCGCGCGCCGGGAGGAGCTGTCCGGCGAGCTCGTGCTGCGGGAGCTGCCCGGCAAGGTCAGCGTTCGCCGGATCTGCCTCGCCTACCGCAAAGAGGATGAACCGGTCCGCCAGGCGGCGGCTTTTATCGCTTTTATGCGGGCGAAGCTGGGGGTTTAGGGCGCGCATTGCCGGGTCAGCATTCTGGTGTTCGCTGCTTGTGTTCGCTGCTTGTGTTCGCTGCCTTGTGTTCGCTGCCTTGTGTTCGCTGCCTTGTGTTCGCTGCCTCGTGCTCATTGCCTAGCACAACGCTTTCGCCTTGTACG
The DNA here is from genome assembly GCF_042649185.1 of Cohnella sp. GCM10012308. NCBI lineage: Bacteria > Bacillati > Bacillota > Bacilli > Caryophanales > Paenibacillaceae > Cohnella > Cohnella sp. GCM10012308. Next base: position 221,864 of record NZ_JBHRYU010000007.1, on the reverse strand, counting down.
CTTCGTGCGCCTCATCGAACGATAAAAAAACCGGCCCCGATGGGGCCGGTCGTTTCGGCTGTAAACAGCGCGTTGCTCTGTTAGGGTGGCTTAACGGCTTTTCGCGTCGTATTCTTCGGTCCAAGCCTGCGTCTCTGCCAGCGCAGCCTCGGCGCGACCGATCGCGTCGCTCACCTGGTTCGCGGCGGTGCCGCCGTAGACGTTGCGCGCGGCGACGACCGTCTCCGGCTTCAGCGTCTCGTAGATCCGCTCGTCGAACAGCTCGGAGAACTGCTTGAACTCTTCGAGCGTCAGGTCGAGCAGGAACTTGTTCTGCTGGATGCAGTACAGCACCGTCTTGCCGATGACTTCGTGCGCCTGGCGGAACGGCAGCCCCTTGTTCACGAGGAAGTCGGCGATGTCGGTCGCGTTGGAGAAGTCCTGGTCGACGGCGCGGCGCATCTTGTCCTTGCGCACCTTCATCGTCGCGATCATCGGGGCGAACAGCTGGAGCGCGCCCTGCAGCGTCTTCACGGTATCGAACATGCCTTCCTTGTCTTCCTGCATGTCCTTGTTGTACGCGAGCGGGAGCGACTTCAGCACGGTCAGCAGACCGACGAGATTGCCGTATACGCGGCCCGTCTTGCCGCGCACGAGCTCGGGCACGTCGGGGTTTTTCTTCTGCGGCATGATGCTCGAGCCGGTGCAGAACGCATCGTCGAGCTCGACGAACTGGAACTCCGTGCTCGACCAGAGGATGAGCTCCTCGCTCAGGCGCGACAGATGCGTCATGATGAGCGAAGCGCCGGCCAGGAACTCGACGATGAAGTCGCGGTCGCTGACGGCATCGAGACTGTTTTCATAGACGCGGCCGAAGTTCAGCAGCTCCGCCGTGTACAGGCGGTCGATCGCGAACGTCGTGCCCGCGAGCGCACCAGCGCCGAGCGGCAGCGCGTCGATGCGCTTGTAGCTGTCCTGCAGGCGCTCGATATCGCGGCCGAACATAGACACGTACGCCATCAGATGATGGGCGAACAGGATCGGCTGCGCGCGCTGCAAATGCGTGTAGCCCGGCACGATCGTATCGAGGTTGGCTTTGGCCTGGCCGATCAGCGCCTCCTGCAGCTTGGACAGCAGGCCGACGAATTCGACGACGCGCTTGCGCAGGTACAGGTGCATATCGGTCGCCACCTGATCGTTGCGGCTGCGGCCGGTATGCAGCTTGCCGCCGACGGGGCCAATCTCCTCGATGAGCGCCTTCTCGATGTTCATGTGGATGTCTTCGTCCGCAATCAGGAACTCCTGCTCCCCGCTGCGAATGCGCTGCTGCACCTTCAGCAGGCCAGCCTTGATCGTCTCGACGTCCTCCTGCGGCAGGATGCCGCAGCGTCCCAGCATCGTTACGTGCGCAAGGCTGCCCTGGATATCCTCCTCGGCCAGCTCCTTGTCGAACGTTATCGACGCCGTGTATTCCTCTACCAGCTGGTCGGTCTTCTTCGTGAACCGGCCGCCCCACAGCTTACTCATGACGCTAGTTAGCCCCTCTCTAAAATTCCATGCTGCCCTCTTCGCCGACAGAGCCGGCTATGCCACACGTAGCGCTGCTTCCATGACCCGCGGCAGTAAGGCCTCGCTACCCACTACAATCTGTGCGCCATGTGCGAATAACTGCAAATATGCATCTAATTGAGCGCCGCAACGGTCCATATTGCCGATTAACTGCAAATGTGCAGTTATTTCGCTAATTTCACAGCAAACACACCGATATCCGGCCAAATAACTGCATATTTGCATCTATTCATTCTGCGGCTTAAAAAAGGGAACGAGATAACTGCAGAAATGCAGTTATCTCCGTTGTGTTGCAAGTGTTGCAAGTGTTGCAGGTGTTGCAGGTGTTGCAGGTGTTGCAGGTGTTGCAGGTGTTGCAGGTGTTGCAGGTGTTGCAGGTGTTGCAGGTGTTGCAGGTGTTGCAGGTGTTGCAGGTGTTGCAGGTGTTGCAGGTGTTGCAAGTTGCAAGCGGCCGAACCGCTTTTCAGCAAATAATCTTAAACGCCGGAAGCGCCGTTCACGCCGGACGATACTTTGAGGCGCAGCGCGTTCAGGCGGATGAAGCCGGTCGCGTCGCCTTGGTCGTACGCTTGGGTCGGGTCGGCTTCCATCGTGGCGATGTGCGGGTTGTACAGGCTGACCGGGCTCTTGAGGCCGGCTGCCAGAATGTTGCCCTTGTACAGCTTGAGGCGCACGGTGCCGGTCACGTTCTTTTGGCTCTCGTTCACGAGCGCTTGGATCGCCAGACGCTCAGGCGCGAACCAGAAGCCGTTGTACACGAGTGTGCTGTACTTCGAGATCAGCGAGTCGCGCAGGTGCATGACATCGCGGTCCATCGTGAGCGACTCCATCTTGCGGTGCGCGGTGAAAAGGATGCTGCCGCCCGGCGTCTCGTATACGCCGCGGGACTTCATGCCGACGAAGCGGTTTTCGACCATGTCGACGCGGCCGATGCCGTGTTTGCCGCCGAGCTCGTTCAGCTTGTTCATCACTTCGAGCGGGGACAGTTGCTCGCCGTTCACAGCGACGACGTTGCCCGCTTCAAAATCGAGCTCGACATACTCAGCTTGATCCGGCGCCTTCTCCGGCGATACGCTCAGTACGTACATATCTTGCACGTCGTCCGCGCTGGAGTCGAACCACGGATCCTCGAGCATGCCGCTCTCGAAGGAGATGTGCAGCAGGTTGCGGTCCATCGAATACGGCTTGGCGGCGGACGCCTGCACGTTGATGCCGTGCTTCTCGGCGTAGGCGATCATCTCGGCGCGGCCGGGGAACGCTTCGCGGAACGCCTCGTCGCGCCACGGCGCGATGACCTTGATGTCGGGCGCGAGCGCGGCCGCGGTCAGCTCGAAGCGGACCTGGTCGTTGCCCTTGCCGGTCGCGCCGTGCGCGATGGCGGTGGCGCCTTCTGCGCGGGCGATCTCGACCATGCGCTTCGCGATCAGCGGACGCGCGATCGAGGTGCCGAGCAGATATTGACCTTCATAGAGCGCGCCGGCCTGGAACATCGGGTAGATGAAGTCCTTGGCGAACTCGTCCTGCAGGTCGTCGATGTACACCTTGGAGGCGCCGGTCTTGATCGCTTTTTCCTCCAGGCCGTCCAGCTCTTCCTTCTGGCCGATGTCGGCCGTGAAGGCGATGATCTCTGCGTCGTACGTCTCCTTCAGCCACGTGAGGATGACGGAGGTATCCAGGCCGCCGGAGTAGGCGAGCACGATTTTTTCTTTTGCCATGGTGGGAATAAACGCTCCTCTATTGTAAAAATGGATGCGGCGCGTCGGCCGGTTGTTACATAATGGCGGCCATGACGGCCTTCTGCGCGTGCAGGCGGTTCTCCGCTTCGTCGAAGATGATGGAGTGCGGGCCGTCGATGACGCCCTCGCTCACTTCCTCGCCGCGGTGGGCCGGCAGGCAGTGCATGAACAGGTAGTCGGACTTGGCATGCTTGGCAAGTTCTTCGTTGACCTGGTAATTCTTGAACGCGCGCTCGCGTTCCTTCTGCTCAGCCTCGAAGCCCATGCTCGCCCACACGTCGGTGTAGATGATGTCGGCACCCTCGACCGCCTCGCGCGCGTCGCGCACGATGTCGACCCGGGAGCCGGACTGCGCCGCGTACTCGCGTGCCAGCTTGACCTGTTCCGCATCCGGATCGTAGCCTTCCGGAGAAGCGCTGGCAAAGTGAATGCCAAGCTTGCTGGCGCCGATCATGAGCGAGTGCACCATATTGTTGCCGTCGCCGATGTAGGCGACCTTGAGGCCTTCAAGCTTGCCCTTGTGCTCGAGGATCGTCTGATAATCGGCGAGCGCCTGGCAAGGATGCGACTGGTCGGACAGCGCGTTGATGACCGGAATGGTCGCGCCGCGGGCCAGCTCGACCACGTTGCGGTGGCCGAACGTACGGATAATGATGCCGTCCAGGTAACGCGACAGCGTCTGAGCCGTATCGCGGATCGTCTCGCCGCGGCCCATCTGGATGTCGTTTTTGCTCAGGAACAGGCCGTGGCCGCCGAGCTGGAACATGCCGACTTCGAACGATACGCGCGTGCGAGTGGAAGATTTTTCGAAAATCATGCCGAGCGTCTTGCCTTTGAGCGGTTGATAGACTTCGCCGGACTTCTGCTTGCGCTTCAGATCGATGGCGAGGTCTAACAGGTAACGGATCTCGTCAGGCTGGTAATCGACGAGCCCCAGGAAATCCCGCCCCTTGAGGCCTTGGGCGAGTTCTTCGGCGTTTGCGGCCGGGTTAGGCATGGCGATACCTCCTTGGTTAAGTACAGGGGCTGCGGCCCCGGAAATGTTAGATGCGGAGCCGATATGGCGCGAGCGTTAGATGCGGACCCGATATAGCGCGAGCGTTAGATGCGGACCCGATATAGCGCGAGCGTTAGATGCGGACCCGATATAGCGCGAGCGTTCGTCTGGAGCGAGCGTCCGTGCGCCCTCCTGGGAAAGGCGAAAGCGCCCGGATGCCGAAGGACTAAGCGCGCGATCGACGACCCAGTTGCGCCATGGGCGACAATACCTGCATTTATGCAGGTATTTTATCCCGAGCTGCGCCTTGGATGACGATACCTGCATTTATGCAGGTATTTTCACCCCTGCGTCGATCGGGAGCCGCTCTGCGTGAGATTAACTGTATATTTGCAGGTATTTGACCAGAGAGGCCGTTTTCTTAAGCAAAAAGCTGCATATTTGCAGGTATTGTTCCACTCCGGCTTGCCCCTTAGCGCAAGGCTTAAACTGTTGATAGCGCGATCGGCACCGGAGATAGGCAGCCTGCGCATACGGACGCTGTCCGCCACCAGCGCTCGCTTAATTGGACGCTTTGGCCGCAGCGGCTTCGGTCAGGACGGCGGCGATCAGCTCGACCGCGCGGTCGATGTCCTCGCGGGACACGAGCAGGCTCGGCAGCAGGCGGATGACCGTCGGTCCCGCCGAGACGACGAGCAGGCCGCGCTTGTGCAGCTCGCCGATCCAATCGGCGACCGGCTCGGTGCATTGGATGCCGATGAGCAATCCGCGGCCGCGGATCTCGGTGACGACCGGCAGATCCAGCAGCTTCTCGCTCAGCTTGGCGACCAGGTACTCGCCAGAAGCGGCTGCACGTGCCGGCGCGTCCTGCTTCAGGATCGATTCGACCGTGGCGGCCACGACCGTCGAGGCGATCGGCGTGCCGCCGAACGTCGTCGCGTGCGAGCCGGCCGTAAAGGCCGGGATCAGCTTTTCCTTACCAAGCATCGCGCCGACCGGGAAGCCGCTGCCGATGCCCTTGGCGAGCGTGAAGATATCCGGCTCCACATCGTAGTGCTGATGCGCGAACAGCTTGCCCGTACGGCCCATGCCCGTCTGGACTTCGTCCAGGATGAGCAGCAGGCCGTGGCGGTCGCACAGCTCGCGGACGCCGCGCAGGAACTCGGGCTCGACGACGATGACACCGCCTTCGGCCTGAACGAGCTCCAGCATGATCGCGGCCGTGCGGTCTGTGATCGCCGCTTCCAGCGCCGGCAGATCGTGCAGTGGCACATGGACGAAGCCCTCGGGCAGCGGCAGGAAGCCTTCCTTGACCTTGTCCTGGCCGGTTGCGGTCAGCGTCGCCAGCGTACGGCCGTGGAACGACTGCGTAAACGTGATCACTTCATAGCGGTCCGTGCCCAGCACCTTCTGGTGATAACGGCGGGCCAGCTTGATCGCGGCCTCGTTCGCTTCGGCGCCGCTGTTGCAGAAGAACACGGCGTCGGCGCAGCTGTTGTCGGTCAGCAGCTTGGCGGCTTTTTCCTGGAACGGGTTCTCGAAAAGGTTGGATGCATGCCACAGCTCCCCGAGCTGCGCCACGAGCGCATCCTTCACCTCGTCCGGCACATGGCCCAGGTTGGTGACGGCCAGACCGCCCATAAAGTCGAGATACTCCTTGCCTTGATCGTCCCACAGACGGCTGCCTTTGCCCTTGACGATCGCGATCGGATAGCGCCCGTAGGTCGGGAATAAGCTGCTCATGTTTTCCACTCCTTTAATAATTCGTTCGCGGGGGATCGGTTCGTCCTCCGCCGTTAATCGTCAACTCCGTACGATGCGGGTGCCGAGGTTGCCCTCGTTCACTGCACGGCTCAGCACTTGCGGAGCCGCGCCGTCGACGATCAGCACCTCGCGCACGTCGCCGGTGAGGCAGGCCATCGCCGCCCGCACCTTCGGGATCATGCCGCCGTAAATCTCGCCGCTCGCGATCATCTCTTCGATCTGCGCGAAGGTGACCTGCGGCAGCACTTGCTTCTCGCCGTCCACCGTCCGCATGATGCCAGGTACGTCGGTCACGACGATCATCGTGGCGACGCCCAGATGCGAGGCGACGGCGCCTGCGGCCGTGTCCGCGTTGATGTTGTAGCGCTGGCCGGCCGCATCGATGCCGATCGGCGCGATGACGGGCAGATAGCCGAGCGCCACGATGCCCTGGATCAGCCCGGCGTTGACGCCGGTCACGTCGCCGACAAGGCCGACGACGTCCGCGTTCGTCACGGGCCGCGCCTCGATGAGCCGCCCGTCGGTGCCCGACAGGCCGAGCGCCTTCGCGCCGCTCTGCTGCAGCCGCCGCACGATCTGCTTGTTGATGCGGCCGGCGAGCACCATCTCGACGACCTCGAGCGTCGGCTCGTCGGTCACGCGCAGGCCGCCTTCGAAGCGGCTCTCGATGCCGAGCCGGCCGAGCGTCTCGTTAATCGCCGGGCCGCCGCCGTGCACGATGACCGGCTGCGCTCCGCTCTCCTGCAGGTCGCGCAGATCCTCGAAAAACGCGTCCGGCAGTGCGGCGAGCGTGCTGCCGCCGCATTTCATGACGAATGCCATCTTTGTCGTCGCCCCCTTAAGTCCGGTAAGCGGCGTTGATCCGCACGTAATCGTAGGTCAGGTCGCAGCCCCAAGCGAGCGCCTTGCCGCTGCCCATATGCAGGTCGACGCGGATCGCAACCGTATCGCCCTTGAGGTAGACAAGCGCCGCGTCCTCGTCGAACGCGATCGGGCGGGACTGCTCCAGCACGAGGATGTCGCCGAGCCGCACGTCGACCGTATTGACGTTGAGCGGTACGCCTGCGCGGCCTGCCGCCGCGATGATGCGGCCCCAGTTGGCGTCCGCGCCGAACGCCGCCGACTTGACCAGGCTTGAGCCGATGATCGTCTTGGCGATCGCCTGCGCGTCCGCGTCGCTCGCGGCGCCAGAGACGGTCGTCTCGATCAGCTTGGTCGCGCCTTCGCCGTCGCGCGCGATCGCCTTGGCCAGCTCTTCGCACACATAGCGCAGCCCTTCGGCGAACGCCGACCAGTCCGGATGTGCCGGCGTCAGCTCGGCATTGCCTGCGAGGCCGTTGGCCATCGCGACGAGCATGTCGTTGGTGCTGGTATCGCCGTCGACGGTGATCATGTTAAACGTCAGGTTCGTGATGTCGCGCAGCAGCGTCTGCAGCGCCGCAGCGCCGATAGCGGCGTCCGTCGTGACGAAGCCGAGCATCGTCGCCATGTTCGGGTGGATCATGCCGGAGCCTTTGGCCGCGCCGGCGATCGTGACTTCCTTGCCGTCCACGACGACGCGGACGCAGGCTGTCTTCTTGACCAGGTCGGTCGTCAGAATCGCCTGGCAAAAATCGTCCGAGCCCGCCGCGTCGCCCTTGAGGCGCTCAGGCAGCCGCTCGATGCCCGCGCTCACGCGGTCCATCTTGAGCGGCTCGCCGATGACGCCGGTCGAGGCGACGGCGACCTGATGCTTCGCCACGCCGAGCGCCTCGGCGATCTGCGCGCGCATCGCGTACGCGTCGGCTTCGCCCTGGGCGCCGGTGCAGGCGTTGGCGTTGCCGCTATTGACGAGTACCGCGGTCAGCAGGCCTTCTTCCGCCAGGCTCTCGCGCGTCACCTGCAGCGGTGCCGCCTGAAATAAATTGGTCGTATACACCGCCGCAGCCGATGCCGGCACCTCGCTGACGATCGCGCCGAGATCGTGACGCTCCGTTTTTTTCAGACCGCAGTGCAGTCCGCCCGCCTTGAAGCCCTTGGGCGTCGTCACGCCGCCGTCCGGCACGATGAGATAGCTCTTCCCCATGTCGCTCCCGTTCCCCCGTCCGTTATGGATAGACCGGCAGGAACGTCAGACCCGTCGTCTCGTCCCAGCCCATCATCAAGTTCAAGTTCTGAATCGCCTGGCCCGACGCGCCCTTGACGAGGTTGTCGATGACGGAGATGACTGTCAGGCGCTTGGTGCGCTCGTCGACGAGCACGCCGATGTCGCAGTAGTTCGAGCCGTACACTTCCTTGGTCGACGGATACGTCCCCTCGGGACGCACGCGCACGAACGGCCGGCCCTCGTAGAATTGATTGTACAGCTCGCGGAAATCGGCCGTCGTGCGGCTCTTGTCCGTCAGGCTCGCGTACATGGTGCTCATGATCCCGCGCGTCATCGGCACGAGATGCGTCGTGAACGACACGGTCACCGGAGCGCCAGCCGCGCGCGCCAGCGTCTGCTCGATCTCCGGCGTATGCTGGTGCTGGTGAACCTTGTAGGCCTTAAAGTTCTCGTTCACCTCGGAAAAATGAGCGCTCATGCTGAGGCCGCGGCCCGAGCCCGACACGCCGGTCTTGGCATCGACGATAATGCTGTCCGGGTCGATCCAGCCGGCCTTGACCGCCGGATACAAGCCTAGCGTCGTCGCCGTCGGGAAGCAGCCTGGATTGGTAATGAAGTCCGAGCCGCGCACTTCGTCGCCGAACAGCTCGCTCATGCCGAACACCGCGCGCTCGAGTTCGTCCTGCTGCGGCGCTTCTTTTTTGTACCAGTGGGCGTAGCTCTCCCTGTTCTTGAGTCGGAAGTCGCCGGACAGGTCGATGACCTTGAGCCCCGCCGCGAGGAACTGGCTCGCCAGCTTCGTGCTGACGCCATGCGGCGTCGCGAAGAAGACGACGTCGGCCTTGCCCGCGATCAGCTCGGGATCGACGGCGTCCAGGATGTCCGTGTGGATCTCCGTCAGATGCGGATATCCGGCCGCGAACGGCTCGCCCGCGTTGGACGAGGAGATGACGGACGTGATCGTCACATAAGGATGGGCGGCCAGCAAGCGAATGAGTTCGACCCCGCCGTAACCGGTCGATCCGACGATGGCGGCGCGCACCTTGGATGGCGCCGTGGATGATGAAGATGACATTTAGATGCACTCCTTGCTCTATAAAGGAATGGGACGCTGCGCGATGGTGGGCGCGCGCCCGCCGTTCATGGCAAACTATTCCCATTGTACCGGATCGCGATGGGGATGTCTAAAACAAGTTAAGCCCCGCCGCCGCGTCCCGGCTATGTAAGATGCAGTTGCTCTGTCAGCACTGCGGGACGCGGCGGACGGCGGCTCGGAGGCACGCGGGGTCCGGTTGTCGATGTGTATCATTATACATTCGAATGAGTATTTATTCAACGAAAGATTCGGCTGGAAGGTAAGGTTATTTTTGATGGAACCGATCGATGCTGGCGATGAATGAATGGGTTCAGGTTTTGGGATGCCGCAACGTTGCGGTTACCCCATTTGCGTTCAGGACTCGAGTTGCATGAGCTGCCAGAGTTTGCGGTTCACGTAGCCTTTATGGATTGCTCTTGCCGTAGCCGTCTTGGCTTGTGCTTACCATAGCCGTCATGGCTTGCCCTTACCTTAGCCGTCATGGCTTGTTCTTGCCGTCGTCACCGGATCCTGGCCTTTTCGGTGCCGCTTGCGGCTTGTTGGATACGCCCGGCTTGGCTGGCGCGTGCGGCTCATGGAACCCCTCACCCAGCACCTCCGCAGCATTCGTGATAATGACGAACGCGCCCGGATCGGCGTCCTGCACGAGCAGCTTGAGGCGTGTCACCTCGTTTTGACCGACGACGGTCATGAGTACGGGACGCTGCTCGCCGGTGAAGCCGCCCTCGCCCTGCAGTTTGGTAAGGCCGCGGTCCAAGTCGATGAGCACGGCCTGCGACACCTTGTCGGGTTGCGTCGTCACGATAAACGCGGCTTTGGACGTCTGCAGCCCCGTCTGCACGACGTCGATCGTTTTGCTCGTGACGAACAGGCCGATGAGGGCGTAGAGCGCGTTTTCGGGCGCGATGAGGATGCCGGCCGAGAGAATGACGAGGCCGTCGAGCGTGGCGACCGCGAGACCGAGGCGCAGCCCGGTGTAACGGTGCAGGATCTGCGCGGCCGTGTCGAGGCCGCCCGTGGATGCTTGGCCGCGGAAGACGAGGCCGAGGCCAAGCCCGACGCCGAGACCGCCGTAGATGGCGGCGAGCAGCGGGTTGTGCGTCGGCGGGGTCCAGTGTGCGGTGAGCAGCACGAACAGCGGCAGGACGACTGAGCCGACGGCGGTCTTGATGCCGAAGCGGCTGCCGAAAACGGCGAGCCCCGCGAGAAAGAGCGGGATGTTGAGCGTCCATTGGGCGTAGGCGGGCTTGATGTCGGTCAAGTAGTTGACGATGACCGAGATGCCGGACACGCCGCCGGAGGCAATCTTGTTGGGCAAGAAGAACAGATTGAAGCTGACCGCGATGAGAAAGGAGCCTGCGAGCAGCAGCGCCATCGACACGGCGTTGCGGTAGAGCGGCGAGCGCGGCTTGCGCCGGCGCTTGTTCGGCCTTGGCTCCGGATGAAGCCGAAGTTCCGCCCGATTCGCTTCGTTTGCATTTTCCATCGTATGAAGCCCACTTCCTTTTATTTTAGAGCGTTACTTCCATGCAAAAGAAGCAAGCTCCTCCACCTCGGCGGCGCGATAGGTTCACTTCGGACGGATACCGGCACCGGTTCCTGATGAGCGGAGCCGTGCCGGCGATCGGAAGAAACGTTTCCTCGCGTTGCCATTAGTGTCGGAACTTGCTTCATGCTTTATTCGAACCCGGCGCGAGCGCCACAGTCCATTATTCGGCAGCCGCCGCCGGATCCGTCTTGATCTGGCTGCGCAGGTAGCCGTCGATGAACGGATCGAGATCCCCGTCCATAACTGCCTGCACATTGCCCGTCTCGACGCTCGTACGATGGTCCTTGACCATGCTGTACGGATGGAAAACGTACGAGCGGATCTGGCTGCCCCAGGCGATGTCGAGCTGTTCGCCGCGGATGGCTGCCAGCTCGGCCTGCTGCTCCTGAATCTTCTTTTCGTACAGCTTGGATTGCAGCATCTTCATGGCGCGGTCGCGGTTGGAAATCTGCGAGCGCTCCGTCTGACAGGCCACGACGATGCCGGTCGGCAAGTGCGTGAGCCGGATCGCCGAGTCGGTCTTATTGATGTGCTGGCCGCCGGCGCCGCTCGCCCGGTACGTATCGACCCGCAGGTCTTCGGGACGAATCTCGATCGTGATGTCGTCCGGAATCTCCGGCACGACGTCGCAGGACACGAAGGACGTGTGGCGTCTGCCCGACGCGTCGAAAGGCGAGATGCGTACGAGCCTGTGCACGCCCTTCTCGGCCTTCAGGTAGCCGTAGGCATTGTAGCCGCGCACCATGATGGTCACGCTTTTGATGCCCGCTTCGTCGCCCGGCAGATAGTCGAGCAGCTCCACCTTGAAGCCTCTCTTTTCCGCCCAGCGCGTGTACATCCGGTACAGCATCGAAGCCCAGTCCTGCGACTCCGTGCCGCCCGCGCCCGGATGCAGCTCGAGGATCGCGTGCGACTTGTCGTACGGCTGGTTGAGCAGCAGCTGCAGCTCGAAGTCGTCGACTTTCTTGGACAGCGACTTGACGCTGCCGACCCATTCGGCTTCGAGATCCGCGTCCGATTCCTCCTCGAGCATTTCCTGCATGGCCTCGAGGTCCTCCTGCTCGGCCGCAAGCGTCGTATATTGCTCTACGACACCTTTGATGGCATTAAGCTCGGAGATGACGCCCTGCGCCTTCTCGTTGTCGTCCCAGAAGTCGGGCGCACTCATCTTCTCCTCGAAGTTCGCGATCATTTCTTGCTTGAGACCTAAGTCAAAGAGACCCCCTAAGATACGTGAGTCGCTTCGCGGATTCGCGAAGGTCTTGCTTGGCTGTGTAATCGTTAACGGCCATGTAAAATCACCTCATCGTAGAATACGGCCCGGCTTGCGGTCCGGCGTTAGCTTTGTATCAATCATACTGTCTAGTGTCGCCCGTCAGTCGCTATCGTTCGCCCGACATGCAAGAGCGATGCTCACCGGACGCGGCCCGGTTAGGCCGCCCGGCGGAGCACCGCTCCCGTGCCTCGAATCAGTCTATGCGACCGTGGCACATTTTGTATTTCTTGCCGCTGCCGCAAGGGCAAGGGTCGTTGCGGCCGATGCGCTGCTCCGGCGAACGCGCCGGACGCTTCGGTCCCGCCTCGGCTTTGGTATCGACGGCTTGGCCCTCGGCTACGGCTTCGCGCTTCACGTTGCTCTCGACCTGCGCCTTCATGATATAGAGCGTCACTTCTTCTTCGATCCGCTCGATCATAGACAGGAACATGTTGTGGCCTTCGAACTGGTACTCGCGAAGCGGATCGTTGCCGCCGTAAGCGCGCAGGTGGATACCTTGACGCAGCTGGTCCATCGCGTCGATATGGTCCATCCACTTGCTGTCGACCGCGCGGAGAACGACGACCTTCTCGAACTCGCGCATCGTCTCTTCGCCGATCATTTCCTCGCGCTCGCCGTACAGCTGCTCGATCTTCGCCATGAGGAGCTCGACGATCTCTTCCTTTTCCTTGCCCCACAGCTCGTCCTTGTTCACGCGGTCTTCCGGCAGGAAGTTCGCATGCGCGTAGCTTGCGAGACCCTCGAGATCCCAATCCTCCGGCACGTCGTCGCCCGGGCAGTGCTTGTCTACCGCACGGTCGACGACCGACTTGATCATCGGCATGACGACGTCGCGAATCTTCTCCGAGCCGAGGATCTGGCGGCGATCGCCGTAGATCTTCTCCCGCTGCAGGTTGATGACGTCGTCGTATTGCAGTACGACGCGGCGGGCGTCGAAGTTGCTGCCTTCGACGCGCTTCTGCGCCGATTCGATCGCACGGGTGATGAGACGGCTCTCGATCGGGGAATCCTCGTCGAAGCCCAGACGCTCCATCATGCCCATGATGTTGTCGGCGCCGAAGCGACGCATGAGCTCGTCCTCCATCGACAGATAGAACTGCGAGGAGCCCGGGTCGCCCTGTCGGCCTGCACGGCCGCGGAGCTGGTTGTCGATCCGGCGGCTCTCATGCCGCTCGGTGCCGATGATGTGGAGGCCGCCGATGTCCGGCACGCTCTCGCCCAGCAGGATGTCCGTACCGCGTCCGGCCATGTTCGTCGCGATCGTAACCGTGCCGCGCTGGCCCGCGCTCGAGATGATCTCCGCTTCTTCGGCGTGATACTTGGCATTCAGCACCTGGTGCTTGATGCCCTTTTTCTTCAGCATTTCCGACACGCGCTCGGAGTTCTCGATCGATACCGTACCGACCAGTACCGGCTGACCGGTCTGGTGACGCTTCACGATCTCCTCGACGACGGCGCGGAACTTGCTGTTCTCCGTCTTGTAGACGACATCCGGGATGTCCTTACGGATGTTGGTACGGTTCGTCGGGATCTGCACGACCTCGAGACCGTAGATCCGCTTGAACTCTTCTTCCTCCGTCTTCGCCGTACCGGTCATGCCGGCCAGCTTGCGGTACATCCGGAAGTAGTTCTGGAACGTAATCGTCGCGAGCGTCATGCTCTCGTTCTGGACGTTCAGGCCTTCCTTCGCCTCGATCGCCTGGTGCAGCCCGTCGCTGTAGCGGCGGCCGGCCATCAGGCGGCCCGTGAACTCGTCGACGATGACGACTTCCTCTTCCTGGACGACGTAGTCGACGTCGCGCTTCATGATGAAGCGCGCGCGCAGCGCCTGGTTCACGTGGTGGTTGATCAGCACGTGCTCGTGCGCGAACAGGTTCTCGATATCGAACGCCTGCTCGACCTTCGTCACGCCGGCTTCCGTCAGCGCGATGCTTCGCATTTTTACGTCGATCGTGAAGTCCTCGGTGTCCGACAGCCGGCTCGCCACGCGGTCCGCCTGGTAGTACATCTGCGTCGACTTCTGCGCCTGGCCGGAGATGATCAGCGGCGTACGCGCCTCGTCGATCAGGATGGAGTCGACTTCGTCGATGATGGCGTAATAGAGCGGGCGCTGAACCATCTGCTCCTTGTACAGCACCATGTTGTCGCGCAGGTAGTCGAAGCCGAACTCGTTGTTCGTGCCGTACGTGATGTCGCACGCATAAGCCGCCTGCTTTTCCTCATGGGAAAGACCATGCAGGTTACAGCCGACCGTGAGGCCCAGGAACTCATAGACTTGTCCCATGAGTTGGCTATCCCGCTGAGCCAGGTAGTCGTTGACCGTGACTACGTGCACGCCCTTGCCTGCCAGCGCGTTCAGGTAGACCGCGAGCGTACCGACGAGGGTCTTACCTTCGCCTGTCTTCATCTCCGCGATCTTGCCGCTGTGCAGCACCATACCGCCCATCATCTGCACGTCAAAATGACGCATCTTCAGCACGCGAAGCGCCGCCTCGCGAACGACCGCGAACGCCTCCGGCAGAATATCGTCCAACTCAAAATTTTCTTTATCCAGGCGATTGCGGAACTCGTCCGTCTTGGCACGAATCTGTTCGTCGCTCAGCCCTTTAATTGAAGACTCCAGCTCGTTGATCTCGTCGACCGTCTTGGACAGCCGCTTCACTTCGCGCTCGTTGGCGTCTCCGAATATCTTCTTCACTATTCCGAGCATATGATACCCCTTCCCCTATCCGGGATGACCGTATCTATTTATTTTAGCAGTTTGGCGGGAGGGGGGCAAGGAACGGGAAACTCCCACATTCAGCCTAAGTCTGACCAACGCTCTGTTTACTTTATAGCTAAAATCGGAATTTTGTTGGAATAGTCGAAATGATAAGTAAACATATCCGTTCGAATCTCATGGTTTTCAATCATGATTTCTGTTCCGTGCCCGAATCTGACATCGAGTTCAGTCATCACATAATCAAATAACAGTAAAAAGTCGGCATCCAAACCATGAGAATTGGATTTAAAAATTTGATTGTCTACTTTAGACTCTGTTATTTCATGCAAAAAGCAATTACGGACCCCATTGCAAAATTTCCTCTTTTCTCCAAATGTGATTAATGTATCCGCAGAACCATGGAAAGAATGTATCTGGCAGAATTTATTTAAGTTATTATATAGAAATGGCAAACTAAGGATCTTCCTATCTTTAGTTACTATTTTTTTAGCAAGATAATCAAAAATTATATCAGCACCAAAAACAGGCATTAAGCGTCGATTAAATTGAAGATATGCTGGATAAACCCAAGCCGAGTTGTCTATAACCAAAGAGAACAGCCCCGGAGCATAACGATTGCATAATAAAGCCAAATAAGCACCATGGGAATGTCCATAAGCAATGACTCTCTTGGTGTTATATTTATAACCATTGTCTTTAATAATTTCCGATACAGCCAAAACTGCCGTTATGTTATCCAAAGCTTGCATTAATCCCATATCGTTAAAATTGTGAACGGACTCTTCTAAACGTTCCGCCTGCATAAATTCCCATCCAAAAAAATCGCATTGTACCGTTACCAAGTTATATTGATCCGCGAAAGTCGACCTCATTTTTTTATATACATTAGAATTGGCGTGTCCTCCGAACCCAGCGATGAAAAGTACGATGCCCGTTTCAGCGTTTATTCCAGAATCAGGTTCGGAAAAATATACGTCTAGCTCGTTAGAACGGTCCCCACCATAAAGATTAGGATGTCCTGACATGCAAAATTGATAATCCTTAGCCATTACGCACCTCAATTGCTTAGTATGCACGATATATCGGTAAATCTGCACATAAAATAAACCCCGGCGCATGCCGGGGTTCAACTTTTAGCGCATTTATTAATCGGCTTCAATCAAGCCATACGTCCCATCATTCCGACGATAGACGACATTCATTTCTTTCGTCGCGGAATTGGCGAATACGTAGAAGTCGTGTCCGACCAGATTCATCTGCAGAATCGCGTCCTCAACCTCCATCGGTCTGAACTTGAACCGCTTTGTCCGGACGAGCTCGAAGTCCTCTTCCTCATCCAGCATGACTGCAGTGGCGGAAGACGACGCTCCCGGAACGGTTTCCTTAAAGATACGGGCTTGATTATCCTGCTTCATTCTACGGTTTAATTTGGTCTTGTGTTTGCGGATCTGACGCTCAAGTTTGTCCACTACGAGGTCGATCGAAGCATACATGTCGTTGCTCTTCTCCTCCGCCCGGAGAAACATGCCCGGAAGCGGAAGCGTTACCTCGACTGCGCTGCTGCCTTTGGTTACGCTAAGCGTTACTTGAACATCGGTTTCGGGAGGCGCTTCAAAATACCGTTCGAGCCTGGTTAGCTTCTTTTCGACATATTCCCTCAGGGCTGCCGTGACTTCCATGCGCTGACCGCGAATCGTATATTTCATATGCTGTTGCCTCCTTTGCTGACTTCATTTTAACATACCACGGAGGCCGAATTCAAAACATTCCGATGATTGTTTTGAATTTTCTGTTAACTTTGAAAATAGTTTTGAAAACGGTTAACGAAAGAGAAAAACCTCGGATTGCTCCGAGGCGGGGTGGCCATCAATCGTATTTAGGACCGATGTTCTATCTATACGAGCCGAACGCCTCAAGGGCGTTATAAAATTAGACTTTGATAACGTTTGCTGCTTGCGGGCCGCGCGCACCTTGCACGATGTCAAACTCAACCGGCTGGCCTTCTTCAAGCGCCTTATAGCCGTCCATTTGAATCGCGGAGAAGTGAACGAAAACATCGCCGCCTTGCTCTGCCTCGATGAAGCCATATCCTTTTTCTGCGTTGAACCATTTCACTTTACCTTGCATGTGCATAACATTCCCTTCATCTTCAATTCAATGGCATCCATGATTCCACTGCTATAGGCGATTTGGCCTGGCCCACAACGAGAATATACCATCATGGAAAGTTTTGTGTCAATGGGAGAAATGTAAGCGATAACATTATTTTTAAAAAAAGAAGAGAGCTATCGTCGTTTATCGACAAAAAAGCCCTCTTCCATGATTTCTTCGAGCTCATACGCCTGTTTCTGACGGCGCCCATCCTGAATGCCGCGAAGATGCCCGGAAGCCTCTTCCTTGATTGTATTCATCTGTCCGACAATCAGTGTATCAAGTACTAATAATTGATCGACAATCGGCTTAAACGCTCTTCTGAGTTCAGGGTCCTCCGGTTGCTCAGCGTTCAAACGCCGAATGCGGATCATCAGATCCGTGCGCTGCCGCATAAAGGCTTTCCAATCATCATCCGTTAACTGCTCTCGACGCGCAGCCGCATCCTCAGTAATCTGCAAAAGCTCGCTAAACAACTCATCCATGCGAGCTTTGCGCCTGCGGCGTTGCAGCCAATTTCGCTGCCTGGATCCAAGTCTCCTTCAACTCCAGCAAATGCTGGACGACTTCTTCGGCAGGCTCAGTCTTTTTGTGAATATTCGCCTGAACAAGCCTGTAACTAAAGTATTCGTACAACTGAAGCAGATTCGCTGCAATCGGCTGATCGCGGTCCAGCGTGATCGTAAATTCGCTGATAATGTTTTGCGCTTTGACCAATTGCGTATTAGCGTCCTCGAACTGGCCGTTCTTGATTCCTTCGATTCCCGCCTTGCAAAAACGAATGGCGCCGTCGATCAGCATAATCAGCAATTGCTGCGGAGTGGCCGTCTGAATGGCCGTCTCCATATATTTGTTGCGGGTTGCTGCTGGCATCATAGCCGCATCCTCCTCAAAGTTGCCTTAGCTACAGATGACCTAGCTTAACCTATTCCTAGCTCGTACCGAACTGTTGGGACAAGTATGCGCTCTGAGCGTTCATCTGATTGATGTAAGTTTCCATGGCGGAAAACTGGTTATAATACTTGGTCTCCATATCGTCGAGCAATGTCGACATGGCGGAGATTCGCTTATCGAACTCACCGATTCTCTTGCCCATTGTATAGGAAGAATCGACGCTGGACGAAGTCCCAGCCTTTGTCTTGAGGCTTGTCATCAGGTTGTCCGCCTGCTCGACCAACCGCGTAGCGAGTCCGTCTCCTGTGTTAGACGTCTTATTGCCCCCATCCGTTGCCGTAAACAAGGCGGATACCTCGTCCGGATGCTCGGCGATCGCTTTTTTTAGCGCGGTCGGATCGATATAGAGCTTGCCCTTCTCCGCGTATGTGCCGGTGGTAATACCGATCTGCGAGAGTTGTTTAATATCGCCGCTCGGGAGCCCAGACACAACAGAGGATAGCGAAAGACGGAAACCGTTTAGCGCTGAAGAAACCATTTGGTCATTGCGGATTAGACCGCTCTTCGCTTTGGCTTCCCAAGCCGCAATCTCGTCTTCCTTCATGCTTGACCGTTGCTCGTCGGTCAAGGGCGTGTAGTCTCTATATTGCTTTTCATCGAGTGTCGAGTTAATCGACCCGATCATCTCATTATACTTGTCTACGAAGGTTTTGATTTTATCGTAGATTGCGTCTGTATCCTGGCTGACCGTGATATTAGCTTCAGTCGACATGACTTTCTTCGCAGTGAAGTTAAGGCCGTTAATCGAAAAAGTGTTCGTGGCGTAAGTTCCCGTAACGCCATTATACTCAATGATTGCATCCTTGCCGGAGCTAGCCAAGCCGGATGTCGATCTAGCCGCTGCAACCGGGGCAGCGAATCCCAAATCCGAGACTACATCCTTAGCGTCCGAAGTCTGATCGGTAATCAAGATCGGCTTGACGGATTGATCTGCCGGATTGGTAAAGGCCAGCTTATTGTTGGCGTCCAAATAGGCGGTCACGCCTTTTTTGCCGATGTCGGAATTGTTAATCTGATCGATTAAGTTGCCGATCTGAGTCGTCGCATCTACCGTAAAGTCGACCGTTTTGCCATCGTAGCCAATACGAAGCGTTTGTGCGGTCGTCAAGCCCTTGTTGACCCTCGTCGTTGCACCGTCAGCAAAGGTTTGCGTACCGGTCACCGTACTTCCGGCTATGGCGCCGCCCGGCGTCAGTTTAAATACATTGGAGATCAGACTGCTGTCTTCGCTCTGAAGATCCACCTTGGCGGCTGAGCCGGTACTGGAGGATGCGAAAAAGAAATGATCCAAAGTCGTATCGTAGCTGACCTTCGCCCCTGTTGTATTGGCCTTGTTGTTGATGGCCTTAATCAACGTATCGAGCGTATCCGTCTTTTTAACGACAATGGTCGCCGTTCCTTTTTCCCCGCCAACCGTAAGGGTCGTATCAGCAGCTAATCCAAGGTCCCCAAGCTTGGTATCCAGTCCACTAAGCGCCTTGGCGCCTACGGCAGTGCTTGATGTCAGCTTCGCCGTCTCCGCGACTTGATTAACCTTGATCTTGTACGTTCCTTCGGTTGCCGTAGCAGTGCCGGATACCGTGATCGAGTCCGGCGTATCGGAAGTCGCGGTACGGCTGTTGAAGTTGCTGCTGAGCTTCATATCAAAAGCAACGTTTCTGAAGTCCGAAATCTTGGTATTAACGGCACGGTACGCATCCCGTTGCCATGTGAGCACCGTCTTCTGCTGATTCAGTCGCGTCAGCGGAATCCGATTGGCGTCCATCAGCTTTTTGACCATCGAATCGATATCCATGCCAGAAGCCAAACCTGTAATGCGGTTAACCAAAATTGCTCACCTTCCTCTCGCCCAAGGCGCGATTACCGTCGTTCATCAACCAAAATGCCGGCCTTTTCCCAGAGACTGGCAAGAAAATCCAAGTTCTTCTCTGGAGGAATCTCTCTGATGATCTCGCCATTCTCGGAGTTAACCACCTTGACCATCACTTGCTTCGTTTTTTCGTGAATCGAGAATTGCAGGCTTGTCGTCTTGCCAGCCAATGTTTTCAAAGCCTTTTCAATAGCCTTAAGCACTTGCTCGTCGCTGATGCCGATCTGATCGCCGAATTGCTCTGCCTGCTTAAGCGTAGAGAAGCTAGGGAGCTCGCCGGCGGACGGCAAATCCGGTGCCGAGCCAGCAGCATCCGAACGAGCCGCAGGCTCCGGCGCCTGCGCAGGCTGAATCCGCTCCGCGCCTCCCGCAAAGCCGGATGTCGAGCCCAATGCGATAGAATCCATCCATATCCCTCCAAAAACGTAGCCTTTACACCCTATATCGGAATATGAAGACTTACATTTGAGAGACCTTTACCTTTATAAGCCAATAAAGTTGGATAAGATTTGCAATCCGATATCTCTGCTCTTTTCCGGATGGAACTGCGTACCGTAAATGGCTCCCTTTCGCACAACGGCAGCAATCGTTCGGCCGTTATAGTTTGCATCCGCAAGCCGATGCTCGGGGTCGTCTGGAATCGCCGTGAAAGAATGAACGAAGTAGGTTCTGCTGTCTTCGGACGCACCTTCCAAAATCGACCCTGCCCATTCCGTATCCGGCTTAGGCCGCCGCAGCTCCGACCACCCGATATGCGGAATTTTGTGAGTCTGGCCCTCGACAGTCGTATTCGGAATCGCGCTCACTTTACCCGGAATAATTCCCAAGCCCTCGTGCGTGCCGAATTCTTCGCTCGCGCTGAGCAGCATCTGCATGCCAAGACATATGCCTAACAGCGGCTTGTCTTGCTCCGCATGCCTGCGGATCGCCTCGACGAGGTTGCGTTCACGCAATCCGTTCATTCCATCCGCAAACGCACCGACGCCCGGAAGAACCAGCTTGTCCGCGGCTTCGATCTGCTCAGGCGTTTGCGCAAGCTCGACATGCGCCCCGCAATGCTCTAATGCTCTGGATACGCTAAGCAGATTGCCGACGCCGTAATCGATTAAAGTTATCGTATTAGCCATGCTTCACCGCCAATGCCGATTCCTGAATCGCCTGCCTCAGCTCGTCGATGCTCAGGCGATCGTAATGAAGCGCATCCGCGACGGCGACCGCATCCGCCTTGCCTGCTCCAATAACTTCGGATAAGTGCGCCGGTTCGCCCAATCCGCCGCTGGCGATGACCGGGATCGACACGGCCTCGCTGACTGCGCGCACGAGCCGGTTATCGTACCCTTTTCGCGTTCCTTCTTGATCCACGGAGGTCAGTAAAATTTCGCCCGCTCCCAGTTTTTGCCCCCGGACTGCCCATTCCACGACGTCGAGCCCCGTTTTCTCGCGTCCATTGTCCGTATAGACCTCCCAGCGGTCAGTGCCGATACGCTTGGCTTCGATGGACAATACCATGCATTGGGATCCAAACTTCTGAGACACTTCGCCGATCAGTTCGGGTCTATGGACTGCAGCGGTATTTATAGCCACTTTGTCGGCACCCATTCGGAGCATGTGGGTAACGTCCTCAACGCTGCGAATGCCGCCGCCTACCGTCAGCGGTATAAATACGTTCTCCGCCGTGTATTTTACGATTTCAGAGAGATTGTTGCGGCCGTAGAGGCTGGCGACGGTATCCATATAAATCAACTCGTCGATCCCGCCTTCATAGTACTTTCTGGCGAATTGTTGAGGATCGCCTACGACCCGGAGACCTTCCAGATGAATGCCCTTGATGAGGTTGGGGCCTTTGATGTCGAGTCTGGCGATTAATCGGACATTCATCGCAATCCGCTCCTCTACGCTTCCCAGACGGTTTTTTTGAGTTTCCAGGCGTCGCCTTCACGGCGCCATAGATGTGGCGACCGGAAGTGATCGGCCAGCTTCATGAAGTAGTCGCGGTCCATGATCGGTTGTTCGAACATGCGGGACGCCTCCGGAAATTGCTTCTCGTTCATGCTGAGATATTCGAAGATCTCGTCCGCAAAGCGATCGGGAAACTCGCCGTCGAACCGCTTGACCAGCGCCACGCCTTCTTCGCGCGTAATGTCGCCGGAGCGGATCTCCTGCGCGGCATCGTATGTCGCACGGCCGATGCCGAACTTGATGAAAGTCGTGTAATAGTGGAAATCGTCGATCCGATCGTCGATGCTGTTGTACTTGCTGTATGTGCCGGGCGTACGCTCCGGAGAGGCTTCGAACCCGCCATGCTCGACAGAGTAGTAATAGCAGCTTTGCGGATGCCATTTGAGATAGTAGCCGAGATAGTGAACGTTCACTTCTTTTTTCTCGATCTCTTCAGGATTCGCGGGCAGGTAAGGATTCAGCTCGTAATCCTCGACGCCGTAATTTTCCTTAAGCTCCGCCAGCGACGTGCCGCCGAGGAAAATCTTGGACTTGTCGGATGCCGTAAAGTAAGACCAGTCGCGCTTGGCGGAAGTCGTGTCGCTGATCGGGTTGCCGTATTCCGCCTCGTTCTCCCCGTAAAATACGAGTTGAATGTTATGCAGCAGGGCCATCTTCGGCGCCAGCGCCTTCTGCCCGAAAATAAACGGCTGGAACGGATGGAACAGGTTCTCTACCGCAAGTCTCGTCAAAAGCCGGTGAATCCGGCCGTTCGGCGTGCACAAGTAGTTATCGAATCCGGCGTGGATCCAGGATTGAAAGTTGCGCCAGCCCCACTCGGTGTAAACATGAGGCGCCCAAGTTACGGTCAACGGATGCATGTTGTACTTGGTGCGGAGAATATGCGCCGCATAGAAGCTGTCCTTGCCGCCCGATCCGGGTACGAGACAGTCATAAGAACCGTCGCTTTTGCGGTAACGGTCGCAGAGCTCGCGGAGTTCTTTCTCTCTTGCGTCCCAATCGATGGTCTTATGCTTCTGCTCGGCAAGACGGCAAGCGTCGCAAATGCCGTCTTCGTCGAAATGGATCGTTGCTTTTTTGCTATCCTTCGTATGCGCGTATTCGACCGCGGAATTAGGGCGCTGGTTGGAGATGACGCAGCGCTTGCAGAACTTGATCTCGCGCGGCAGACCGTATTTGATCTCCGCTTGTTCGTCGTTTTGTTCAAAATCGCTTATCGTTCGCTGGGCCGGAAATCGGGACATTAACGAAACACCTCATTCAATAAAGTAAAGTCAGATCGATTGGCGAGACTCTTTTCTTTTGTTCATCAGAAAAGAAACCCATTCCCATTCCAATTCATGGTCGATATCGATCGAGCGCTCTTCCGGCATTTCGTAAAGCAGAGTGTCCGGCAGGAAAAGCGTATCGTTTTCCAATAACACGGAACGCTTCCAGACGTAAATGGAACCATTCATGTCGTAGCAGCGCGGGCTATCTTGCCTGCGAACAATGGGATTGGGCAATCTCTTAGAGAGTTCGGCAACGCCGCGCTCGTTGATCTCCACTAAGTTAAAGTAAGGAGAACGGCGAGCCGTCATACCCGTGATTACGTTGGAGACGCCCGTTTCTTCAAGCATGCGCACAGCTTGAACGATATCGCTGGGGAAACGCAGCGGCGAGGTCGCATCAAGATCAACTGCCGTATCGATAACGATTCCGAGCCTTTTCTCCGCTTCCATAAAGCAGTGGCGAATTGCAGGTACCTTAGGCGCGTAATCGGTAGCCATCTCCGACGGCCGCTTGATCAAAATGTCTGCGCCGGAAGCACCGGCAACATCCAAGATATGATCGGAATCGCTGCTTACCGCGATTGCTTGAAACAGCCCCGTTTCTTTTGCCTGTTCTATACTATGGGCAATTAAAGGTCGGCCGTTCAGCAACCGGACATTTTTGTCCGGTACGCCTTTCGAACCGCCTCGCGCACAAATAGAGCATAATCGTTTCAATCCGTCACCTCATTTATCAAGCGAAAACCTCCGCATACTCGCCGTTCGCCCGTTCATAGTCGTCCATCCGTCCGATATCGAGCCAATACTCACGAAGCGGAAATACACAAGTCTCCTGCTTATCGGCCATCAGCGCTTCGAAAAGCGTCGTCATATCATAGAACACATTTTGCGGAATTTGCCGAATCACTTCGGGATTTAAGACGTAAATGCCGGCATTCACGAAATAATGCTGCTTCGGCTTTTCTACCAGTCCCACGAGATGATGCTTGTCTACGTTGACGACGCCGTAAGGCACTTGATATTCATAGTTCCGCACGCACATCGTAGCTTGCGATTTGTGAGATTGATGAAATTCAAGCAGTTGATTGAAGCTCACCTTCGTCAGCAGATCGCCGTTCATAACGAGCAGCGGCTCCTCGGGCAGTTCTTCCAAAAGGCTCAGCGCCCCGGCCGTTCCCATGCGTTGATTCTCCCGAATATATCGAATCTGTACGCCCCATCTGGAGCCGTCTTGGAAGTAGCTCTCGACCATCTCGGATTTATAATTAACGGATAAGTAAAAATTGACGAACCCGCTTGCGATGAAGTTCTCCAGAATCGTCTCCAGCAGCGGTTTGCCGCCCACATGCAGCAGCGGCTTGGGGGTTGTGTCGGTCAGCGGACTCAACCGCGTACCAAGCCCGCCAGCCATGATGACGACCCAATTGTCCTTTCGCGCCGGCCGCACCAGATCGTCAAAGCATTTCAGATCAGTCAAGCGTCCCTCGTGGTCGACAAGCGGTATATGCCGGATTTGCTTAATGCGCATGAGGGATAAGATCACGCCGCTCTCGGTCTGCTCCGGCAGAATCGTAGGATTGGCATTCATGATCAGAACGACCGGCTCCTGCAAGCCGATCCCTCGCAGTATGCCTCGCCGGATATCGCCATCCGTAATCGTGCCGACCAGCCTTCCCGTTTCGTCGGTAACGAGCGCAATCTGCATCGAGCTGGAATCGATCGTTTTCACCGCTTGCTCGATTGTCATGTCCATAGGAACTACCGTGTTCTGCCACTCGGTCATGGATGCATCTCCTTCGCTGGTACTCCTGCATGCCGAGCGCCGGCCGGAACGTTGCGTACGACGACCGCGCCCGCACCGACAACGGCCCCTTTCCCGATCCTTCTGCCTTCGATGACGACAGCGCCGGCGCCGATGAAAGCTTCGTCGTCGACGATCACGCCGCCTGCCAATATGGCTCCAGGCGCGATGTGCACATGATGCCCGATTCGGCAGTCGTGATCGATCGAGCTGCGGGTATTCAGCACGGTATTGTCGCCGATCTCGACCGAAGGCTGTACGATGCAGCCAGCCATTATTTGCGCGCCTTCGCCAAGCCTGACATCCGACGCCATGATGGCGGCGGGGTGGATAATCGCTCCGAACGTATAACCTTTTTGCTTAAAATCGTCATATAACCGGCTTCTAAGCCCGGAATGCGCGACTTGGCCAATGCCGTTGATGAGTATTATATCGGCTGTCGAATAGCTCTGCTGAATAGCTGCGTCATTGCCGATCCATGGATAATTTTGCAAGCTATCCGCAATGTCCGTCGGATTCGGCGCCGTTATTCCGACAATTTTCGCCCCCAGCAGCCGAAGCGACTCTATGACGACCTTGGCATGTCCTCCACCGCCAAGCACGATGACCGGCTTATTCATCGACTAATCTTTCATCCGCAGCGTAATCTCGAAGGGCCGTTCTTCCAAGCAGGTCCCAATACTTGCTCGGCGGCAGGCCGCCGCCTGGCCTTTTAATCCCGATGTTTCCCTCGGTAAACCGCTCTCCCTTTCGAATATCGGCAGCCGCAACCAAGCTTTTGCGAATGATATGACGGTTGAAGCTCTCCGACTTCGAAGGCTTCTTGACCCCGGAGCCCAACGCAAGCTCGACTTGCCGGATCGAAGCGACCATCGCCTGAAGCTCGTCCGGCTCCAACGAAGCCCGATGATCCGGACCGGGCAGATCCCGGCTTAGCGTAAAATGCTTCTCGATGACTGTGGCTCCTCTAGCGACCGCCGCGATCGGGATCGCGATCCCCCGCGTGTGATCCGAATAACCGACGGAGATGCCGAATGCCGAGGCAAAGGTATCCATCACGCGCAAGTTCACCTCGTCGAAAGGAGCCGGATACTCTGTCGTACAATGCAGCAGCGTCACTCGCTCCCGCAGTATTCGTTGGCCATCCGGGGATGCGTAAGCTTCCATAATCGCGCCTTCCGTCGGCAAGTCAGCATCGTTCAGGTAGCCGAAGGCGATGAGGGAAAGCGCCGATTCAATATCGGCAAGCGTGCACACGCCGCTGGACAAGATGATCGGCAACCCGCTTCTGGCGGCGCTAAGTAGCAGAGGGACGTTCGTAATCTCGCCCGATGGAATCTTGAGGCGATCTACCTCAATGGTCTCCACCAGGAGATGCAGACTCGCCAAATCGAAGGGAGAAGACATGAAGGCGATCCCGCGCGCCTCGCATTCCGCCTTTATTGTTAGATGGTCCGCTTCGCTAAGCTCCAGCTTCCGGATCATTTCGTACTGCGTGTCCGTATCTCCGGTATTGCGGTCCTGATAAGCGGCCCGATCTGCCGTGCGCGTAACCAGATGATCCGCCTTGAAGGTCTGGAACTTGACGGCATCCGCGCCGGCGTCTGCCGCTGCCCGCACCAGGTCCATCGCGAGATCGAGCGACCCGTTATGATTAACCCCCGCTTCCGCGATAATGTAGACTTGTTTTTCTTTCGTCATTTCGTTTCCTCCATGTCACGGAACGTCTTTTTGAGCAACGTACGGTAATCGACAGTGTCGCCGATGACGCGGCAGATTCTTGGAGCGGCATTCCCGTCTCCGTAAGGATTGATCGTATCGCTGCAATCCCGCGCTAGCGCTTCTTGGATCGCCCGCTCGATTGCGTCCGCTTCGGGCAAACAGGATATGACGGAAGCGGCGGCAAGACGTCCACGCTGACGATCGCCGATATTGACCGTCGGCACGCCGAAGGACGGCGCTTCGTAAAGTCCGCTGGATGAATTACCCACGACAGCCGACGAAATAGCCATAACACTCAGATATCTCTGTTGGCCTAGCGATGCATAGACCGCCGCATTTGGCCTGTTCTGCGCAAACCTCTCAAGCGCTTCATTGATTTTCCGCCCGTCGTTGTCCGCATTCGCTTTGGTAAAAATCAGTCCGACGTCCGGACCGAGTCGCTCGCATGCTTCGAACAACGCATCGAGCTGCCGAACGGCGCTGCCCGCCTCCAGCGTAACGGGATGGAACGTAATCAGCAGATTGCGGGAACACAGCTTGAAGCCGATCTGCTCCTCGATCTCCCGCCGCGTCAGCAAGCGCATGCGCTTGATATAATCGATACCTGGACTGCCGACATTGTAGACATGGGCCGGATTTTCGCCCATCTGCCTCACTCGCTTCGCCGCGACTTCGTTCGTTACGAAGTGAAGGTGGGCCATCTTGGTCAGACTGTGCCGGATCGCTTCGTCATAGGCGCCTTCCGTCGTATCTCCGCCGGCGATATGCGCAAGCGGGATACCCGCAACCATGGCTGCTTGGGCTGCCGCAAACATCTCATAGCGATCCCCGAGCACGACCAGAAGATCAGGCTTCAGCATGGCCAAGGCATCTCCGAAGCCAATCATCCCTAGCCCCATCGACTTGGCGATGCCGGCCGGGCTGTCGCTCGACAAGAGCATCTCGACCTTGGCATCGATGCGAAAACCGTCCTCTTCGATCTGTCTAAAGGTCAAGCCGAACTCCGAAGACAGATGCATGCCCGTGACGAGCAGCTGCAACTCCAGCCGGTCGTCAGCCTCCAGCTCTCTCAGCAGGTAATATAAGAGTCCGTAATCCGCTCGGGTTCCCGTAACGACGCCGATTTTTTGCTTATTCTCCATGACGATCACCTAACTTCACGCTGCTCGGGATATTGATCACCCTGCCATAATAAGCTTCCGTGAGGCTCAGATCCATCGCTGGACAATCTTGATAAGGAGGCATCAAATGCATCGGCGTCCAGATCGGACGTGTCATGATGCCTGCATCGTTGGTCGCTTCCAACAAATCGTCCCGGTACGCAGCAGTTTCAGGACTCAGAATGACGGCATTCAGCCAATAATTGCTCCTGGCGTAGGAGGGTTCCGTCATGAAGGACAGATACGGATTGTCCTTAAATCGTTCTTCGTAAAGCTGCGCTAAGAGCCGCTTTCTCTCCACGTATGAGGGCAGCTTCTCCAACTGCGCGCAGCCAAGCGCGGCGTTGAGGTTCGGCATCCTGTAGTTGTAACCGGTCTCGTCATGATAAAAAGCCCAGCGGTGCGGCAGTTTGGCCGTTGTCGTCAAATGCTTGGCCCGATCCGCCAGCGCGTCGTCGTCGGTCAATATGGCGCCGCCGCCGCCTGTCGTTATAATCTTATTGCCATTAAAGCTTAATGCTGATAACTTGCCGAGCGTTCCCATGTGCTTCCCTTTATAAAAGCTCCCAAGCGACTCGGCCGCGTCTTCGATCAAGACAAGTTGATATCGATCGGCTATCTGAGCCAGCGCATCCAAATCAGCCGGATGTCCAAACACATGCATAGGTACAAGAGCCCGGATGCGTCTGCCGGTTAGTCGATTGAAAAGACCGTCAGACTTTAATTCCGCAATCGTCTCCAGATAGTCGGCCAGCTTGGCGGCATCTACGCCTAGCGTTACGTTTTCGATCTCGACGAAGTGCGGAACGGCTCCGCAATACCGAACAGCGTTAGCCGTCGCCACGAATGTCAGCGAAGGAATCAGCACTTCCTCCCCAGCCTCTACGCCTGCGAGCAGCAAGCAAACGTGAAGAGCAGCCGTCCCGTTCACGACAGCGATCGCCCTCCGGGCGCCGGTATATTCTTGCAGGGCGGCTTCGAATCTCCCTACATACTGGCCGGCTGTCGAGACCCATCCGGTGTCAAGGCAGTCCCGCACATACTCCCACTCGCGGCCCTCGAACAAAGGCTCGTGTAAACCAATGAAGGAACTGTCCGCAGGCAGACAGTCCCTTAGCAAGGAGATCGTTTGGTCGATGAGCTGTTTTTTCTCGATCATATATTATAGAAGTCGGCTTTGTAGCTCGCCAGGTTTTCTCGCCTGGAGAACCAATCGACCGTCTCCCCTAGCCCCCTCTCAAGCCCCTCGAGTCCTCCGTACTGCGGCTTCCAGCCTGCCAGACGCTCAGCCTTGGCATTATCCGCCCAGAGCCGCTCGACCTCGCTCTTCTCCGGCCTGAGCCTGGCTTCGTCAGTGACGATCTCGATATCCGCATTCATGATTCGCGCGATAAGCGACACCGTATCCCCCATACTCACCTCATAGTTACTACCGATATTAATGACCTCGCCGACGGATTGCTCCGACTCCGCCACCGCGATAAATCCTCTTACCGTGTCCGATACGAAATTAAAGTCTCGCGTCGGATGCAAAGCGCCTAGCTTAATCTGACGCTTGCCGCTCGCAATCTGCGTGATGACGGTCGGGATGATCGCACGCGCGGACTGGCGCGGACCGTACGTGTTGAACGGACGAATGATCGACACTGGCGTACCGAACGAAGAGTAGAATGACATCGCCATCTGATCCGCGCCAATCTTGCTTGCCGAGTAAGGCGACTGCCCCTGGAGCGGATGCTCCTCCGTAATCGGTACGAACCGTGCCGTCCCGTATACTTCGCTTGTCGAGGTATGCACGAACTTCTCGACTCCCGCATCCCTGGCTGCTTGCAGCAAGTTCAACGTCCCCTTGATATTCGTGTCTACGTAGGTGTCCGGCGAATGATAAGAATATGGAATCGCGATGAGCGCTGCCAGATGAAAGACGACCTGGATTCCTTCCAGCGCCTTCCGTACGCCATTTGGATCGCGGACATCGCCGGAGAATACCTCAAGACGGCTCTTCAACTCCGGCTCCAGTGTGTCCAACCAGCCCCAGGAGTTAAAGGAGTTGTAGAGCACGAAGGCACGAACCTTGTAGCCTTGCCTGAGCAATGTCTCTGTCAGATGCGAGCCGATGAAGCCGTCGGCGCCGGTCACAAGAATAGACTTGTCAGATAGATTCATGGCCGACTGTCTCCTGCTCCGTTGATTTTGCTTGCTCCGCTTCCTTAACCTCAAGAAGACGAAGCATTAATCCGTAGGTCTGGCTGTAAGCCTTTTGGCATTCATAGATATAGGTTCCAAAGTTTTGTACGATTTGTGAGGCCTTCTCGAACACATTGTTCTCAAATTTAATATTGTTTATTTTTTGAAGCAGCAAGTCGTGACCGGTAATATTCATAGGTTGTATCATTATTTTATATACTTCGTTGTTTAATATTTTCTTAATTCCGGCATCCAGTTTAGGAAAGAAGCCGTATAACTTGTTTGCTTTACGCTGTTCTTTTATAAGGTGAATTTTCTTCAATAGATCCGATACTACGTCCAAATCTGCCTTTAGTGCTTCATAACTAGCCTTAAGTTTTTCTATATGATTTACAACTTCCACTCGGTTGTACATGTTTACCTGATGCGCCTTATACCAATTATCATCTGCGGTAAACGCATTAAATTGTGTCATTACTTCATCTAAAGGAATATATGGAACCTGGTCAATGGCCGCACCGCCATTGGTCGTGTTATGCACGCGCACATCTGGATAATTCCTGCGAATAGATTCAATGCTTTGCCGCATCAAATCTAACTCTTCAAAGGTTTGAATATTATTGCCGAAGACGTCCTTTACTATAAGCGCTCTTTTTTGGTCCTCTTCCGTAACTTCTTCCGAACGATCATCGTAGCTAATCCCCTCGGCATAATATTTATCGCTTCGCGATGCCAAGTTTTGTCCCACAAAATAAATATCACACTCTAGCTTGCACAACAGATCGAGAGTCACTCCTGCGATCGAAGGAGATACAATTGCGATTTGATCGTTTTGTCTTAAATCCTCATGCTTGAGCAAATCTAAGGTTACCGTATCGTGAGACATCACAAAGTGCATCTTGGCCCCAGGATACTCATCTAGCAATCTTGCCCCAACATAAGTACCATATACAAGCGGAATTTGATCATAGTTATTTTCAATAATCTCTTTAAAAACTGTCGTTTGCAGATCGCTCGCGTCGTAAGCAAATACAGCGTGCGGCATAATTTGATTCGCCAATAATACTTTATTTGCGGAGCCGACCGCAAATATATAAGCCGAATTTTGTCGGCGAATGAGCGCCAAATTTTCAATTTCATCCTGTAGGGAAGGACCTGCAGAGACGATTAACACAGGCTTACCTTTTAGTACATCCTTGAATTGCAGAAAACCTGGCGATTGAAACGTATATTGAAAGTTTAAAACACTGTTAAACACCCAATATTGTTGGAACGCCTGATTCGCTTGCAGATTGTATCGACGATGATGCAGATGTTGCCTAAATCTTCCTGCAAATTTTTTCACTCTTTCTTCCGCTAATCTTTCATAAGCGGGGTTTATGACTAGCATGGTCTGACCGGTTGTAAATAGAAGCAAATATTCCAAATAGATGTCCATTTGTGCCGGATCCGTTTCCAGGCAAATATTTTGAATGCTGTACGTTAAACGGTTACTGATTTCCCGTTCCTTCATCCAATTGAAGAACAAAGGGGGCTCCGGCTCATACAACGATATTTTTAAATTCGGGAACTTCTCGGCAAATGCCTCTACATGATAACCCAGGCCACAGCCGTAAAATAAAACATGCGTATTTTCCTCAATGTGATTGAATTGATTGACAAAATTTTTGGCCTCTTGTACAGGATTATATTGGCTCTGCCAATATACTTTTTTGCCGTCCCCGTCCTCAGACATGATCGTTAAGTCACCTGAGCGGGCAGCTACTACTGTATAATTCGTGCCTTCAAACTGTTCCTGCCTACGATCCAGTAAACCTATAACGTTCGGAAATCTGGATTGCAGCCACTCCATATTTTTAGCTTTCATTGGATCCCCTCGGTTTGCAATGTAAGGATGCTATCTCGCAATTGCTGATACAACTCAGCAAGCTCATAGGTGATAATGTCACCGGTTAATATGCGATCATTATCTTCAATAGAAGCAAGTAACTCTTTAACAACACGGCTCAATTCAACGCTTTGTTCGGCAAAAAAAGTGCTGGCCTTTTGAAATGAACTATTAATGATAAGTGACGAGACCTCGTCGAGCCAACCGATTCCCTCTAATAAATCTTTAAACAATTCCCATTGGATTGCCCCTTCTCCTTGCTGGAAAGATGCTGCTATTGCCGGCAGTTGTTCGAGCGCCACTGACAAATAATTCAATGCGGTTTGGAGGAGATCATCCAGCCATTCCGAAGAACCGCGTTCTATTACACGAATTTCGCTGGAAGGACCTGCTTGATCGAGAGCTTCACTTAGATCCCCATAAAACGGAATGGCATCGACAAGAATATGATGAATATCAAGTTGATTATTCAAAGCGATTTGCTGGACATGACGAATTACTTCCGCATTCGTCTGTTGTGTCGGCTCAAAATAGTGACTTTGATCTCTGAATTTAAAATGCATACACTCACGCCTCTACTAAGGTATGTCCCTATTATCGGCAGATTCGACATAAAAATAAATGGCAATAAAATAGCAAAAAGAACCGTCGATTCGACGGTTCTTTAAGAGTGTTACGATTAACGAAGCAGTTGCAGAACGCCTTGCGGTTGTTGGTTCGCTTGAGCCAGCATCGCTTGGGCCGCTTGCGAGAGAATGTTGGACTTCGTGAAGTCCATCATTTCCTTCGCCATGTCGACGTCGCGGATACGGGACTCGGCAGCCGTCAGGTTCTCGGAAGCCGTTTGCAGGTTGTTGATCGTATGTTCCAGACGGTTCTGAACAGCACCCATCTTGGAACGCTGCGAGGATACGTTCTTGATGGCGCTATCCAGGCTGTCCAACGCTTGCGAGGCGCTAGTAGCAGTCGAAACGTCTACTGCCGAAAGGCCCAAAGCCGCTGTCCGCATATCACTAATGCCAAAGCTGATCGTCTGGCCACGATTGGCACCGATTTGGAACGTTACGCCACCATTGCCGGATGCTTCGGTTTGAGCGTTAGAGAGTCCAAGATCGGAGACTGCCGTATTACCGATTTTATCGCTAAGCGTAACCGGTCCATTCTCGTTCGTAATAGCAAAGCGTCCGTCCGAGCTGACATTGACTTGTACGTTGGTCAGGAAGCCAGCTTCGCCGGAAGTCTTGCCTTGCAGCGTATTGTAATCCGAGATTGCACCGTTAATAGCACTTTGCAGCGTGTTAGCTGCAGCGGACATTGCAGTAGTGCCTGCCGTGATATTAGCTCCAACCGAGATTTCCAACCGGATACCGGCGACGGTGAGATCGGCTTTCGTATTTGCAGCGACAGTGGTCCCGTTGTAGATCGAGGTACCGTTGGATGCAGTTTGACCACTGCCACCAAACACTTTACCAAACACGGAACCAGAAGAAGTAGAGATCTTCGAATCCGTTCCCTTGGTTCCACTTTCAATGACCAGCTTGCCGTTGGAGTCTACATACCCCGTAACGTGAGCCGTGTTCTTGCCGGACTTATCAATCGCGTCGTTAATCGTTTGAACGATAAGATCCTTGGCATTGTTACGAGTAGTGGAATCGGTGCTGATCGCTTTGAGCGTGTTCTTCTGATCCGTTGTCAGCGAACCCCAGTCAACCGTGATATCGTTACCGTCAATCTTAATGGTCTCAGACTTGAAGTCCGCGTCTACGACTGCAGAAGCGTTCATCGTATCGGTACCCGTCACCTTACCGCCCGTAAGCTTCGCAACTTGAGCGCCCGTCGTCGTGTCAACAGCAACGTTTACCGTACCAGCGGACTTCAGCGCGCCATTCAGCAGCTTTTGCGTGTTGAACTCGGTCGTGTTGCCGATGCGGTCGATTTCGTCCTTCAGTTGCTTAACTTCTTCTTGGATAGCCGAGCGGTCGTCGGCAGTGTTCGTACCGTTAGCCGATTGGTCAGCCAGTTCGCGCATACGTTGCAGGATGGAGTGCGTCTCGTTGAGCGCGCCTTCAGCCGTTTGGATCAGGGAGATGCCGTCTTGCGCGTTCTTCGAAGCCATGTCCAGGCCGCGGATTTGAGCGCGCATTTTTTCGGAGATCGCGAGGCCGGCAGCGTCGTCGCCTGCACGGTTGATACGAAGACCGGAAGACAGCTTTTCCAGGGACTTGCTGGCAGCAGCCGTGTTGCCCGTCAGTTGACGGTGCGTGTTGAGCGCTGCGATATTGTGGTTAATACGCATTGATTTCTTCCTCCTTGAAGGTTCGGTTCCCACGTCCATGTGGGGTTTAGTTAGCTGAAGTCAAGGTCGGCCGCCCTGTCCTTCAACTCCTAACATATATATCGAATGCAGTCGAATCCTAGTGAATAGCAAATTTAAAAAAATAGAAAATTATTGATTACTCTCGTTGTTGCCCGATTGACCGCCCAGTAGCTTGCGTAAATCCGCCAGTGGCACCTGTACGTTTACAGCTTCCCGATTAGACTCCTGAATCGCGTCATAGATCTCTTTCCGATTCACCGCAACGCTCCGGGGGGCCTTGATCCCTAGGCGCACGGTATCTCCCTCCGTCCCTAGGACGACAAGTTCGATATCGTGACCGATCATGATGGACTCGCCTTTTTTTCTGGACAATACCAGCATAAGCTCACGCCCCATCCCCTGTAGATTTCGTTTCACCATGCGGAACAGGCGGCGAGAGCAATTGCCGGGTAGAGTAGCTAGAGTTGGTCAGCACGATCTGTCTGCCCAACTTCTCGCGCACGTTAATAATGACTGGAGCAAGCAAGTTCATTGTGGCCGTCTCGATACGATCTCTCAACGTGACAACCGACCACACTTGCACATCCTGCTCCCCTTGTATACGAAGCTCCTCTATCGTGTCTTCCGACAGCCTCAGATCATATTCAGGAGAAAAGATGAAAGGATCGGTGAGCAAAAAGACGACCTCGGATCGATCCAACGATTGCATGTAGGTAAAAGGCAGGCTCGGATCGGGCTGAAGCAAGACAAACGATGTCGTATCCTCGAATCCCGGCATGCCCTGCGTAAACTTGACCGCCTTGTCCGTCTCGATCTCGACTGCGCCCAGCACGGAAGATTGAATAATCATTCGCACAGCTCCCTATCTATGATGAAGTGCATACTAACGACGCGCACAAGCAAATGAAATAGAAAAACCATAACGCCGTTTCGGCGATGGATCGCCGGACTGGGGCTATGGTTTAAAATTTCGCCATACGAATTACCGATCCTGCCTGCAAGAAAGCAAACCAATGTCAGCCCTGCAAACTAACAAGCGGCGGCGGCGTGAACTTCACGCTGTTGTACTGCTGCATATAAATATCCAACTTGCCCCTGTCGTACGACAGGACTGGCTGATTGACCTCGCTGTGAATCTCTACGGGACTGGCCGAAGCGCGAATTGAGAGATCGCCCGGAGTGAAGGTGACGCTCACGTTGTTGTAGGCCGCCGGGCCGCGGAAGTCGAATTCCGGGAACGAGCGGCGCCAGTCCTCCGCGAACTCCGCAAACGGATTGTTCGGATTGGTCAGGTCGGCCATCCGGTTGCCTTCTTCGACGATGCGAGCCAGCCCCTGCTGCGCGATCTGCGGTGCCATAGAATAGATATTGTTCATCACGTTCAGATGGCCGCCCAAGCCCAGCGCATCCCAGGCCTTGGACGAATCCACTTCAAGGCGGCCCTCGGGAGACTCGATCTCCAGCTGCGCGCGCGGCTGCTTCATCTCGAACGTCGGACGCGGCTGCTCGATATGCTGCGTGCCGATGTCTGCGTCGATGCCAAGCTGCGCGTACGTCTGCTGAATCTGGATCTGAGGCGTCGGTACGATCCCTCTCATCCGTCAGCCACCGCCCCTTACTTCAAGAAGTCGACCAGACTTGGCGAGATGAGCTTGGCGCCTGCGGACAGAGAAGCCTGGTAGACGTTCTCCTCGGTCTTTAGGTTCGTGATGACCTCTGCCATATCCGCATCCTCGGTCTTGGACTGGATGTTCTTAAGATTGACGCCCGTCTGCGTCAAGCGGTCGCTCACAAGCGCGAGACGATTAGTGCGCGCGCCCACCTCGGCCCGCTTCTCAAGCAGCGTCCCCAAGCGGGTGTCGATGTTGCCGATGAGATCGGAAACCTTGTTATAGTTGCCGTCTTTCAACGCATCGCTGACTTGCTTGACGACGAGGAAGACATTATCGTTATCCGTCGGATTGCCAAAGATCTCGACACCAGTAAGATTAGCGCCAAGCGTAACGCCCGGCCCAAGCTCGTATTGCGTCTGGCCAGCGTCCGTCGACACCTCGTAAGCCATCTGGCCGCTTGCGTCGTCGATCTTGGTTCCCGGATACGGCGCGGTCTGGGTCTGTTCGCCATTGAAGACGAATTTGCCGTTAAACTTGCTGTTGCCGATCTCCACCAGCTGGTTGTAGAGCTCCTTGACTTCCAGGTTGATGGCGTCGTAAGCTTCCTGCGGCTGCGCGCCCGTGGCTCCCTTGACCGCCAGCTCGCGCAGGCGCTGGAGAACGTCGCCGGCCTGTCCGAGCGTGGTATCCGTAAAGTCCAGCATGGACGTCGCGGAATCCGTGTTTTTCACATATTGATCGTTGGCGTCGATCTCGCTGCGGTAGCGCATGGAGAACGTCAGTCCGACGGGATCGTCCGAAGGCTTGTTGATGCGGCGGCCCGTCGACAGCTGGTTCTGCAGGTCGTTCATCCGTCCCAGATTGCTCGAGACGTTGCGGAGCAGCTGCGTGTTCATCATCGATTGCGTAACTCTAATTCCCACTGCCAGTCACCTCATCCCGTTATCTGCCGACGACGCCCATGCCGTTAATGACCTTGTCGAGCATCTCGTCGATCATCGTCATATTCCGCGCCGCCGCGTTGTAAGCGTGCTGGAACTTGATCATATTCGACATCTCTTCGTCGAGCGATACGCCGCTGACGGACTGCCTGCGGCCGTCGATCTGGTCGACGAGACCCTTGGAGTTGTTCATCTGGCGGATCGCCTCTTCGGACTGAACGCCGAGCTGGCCGGCGATCGAGCGGAAGTAAGCGTCGACCGTATTAAGGTTCGGATCTCCGGCGGAACCGAAGTTAAAGCGTAAATCTCTCGCCTGAGAGAACAGGACGGAGAGCGAGTTGTTGCCTTCGATCAGCGTGCCGTCGTCGTTCACCCGCATCGAGGCGGAGATCTTGGTCGGATTGTCCGCGATCTGCTTGTTCAGCGTGATCGAAGCCGCGGTGATCGTCCCGGTGCTGCCGTCGGCATTGGTGAAAAAGGGCAATCCGGTCGGCGTCGATGAGGTGTTGTATCCGAGTTGGTGGAGCGCGTTAAGACCCTTGAGCACAACCTTGGTGTCGTCAGTCAGCGTGCGGCCGGCCACCGAACCCGTGTAGAGCGTCGTCGATCCGTCCGCGTTCGTAAGCGTCGTTCCTTCGGGAATGACGGAGCCCTTGGGCAGCGTGACCTCGATATCGCCGTTGGCAAGAGTATTGGCCAAGCGATCCAGATCGTTAATATAACCCTGCACGTAAGTATCTCTGGACAGGATCATGCCGTAAACCTCGCCGCTGTTGAGGTCGCCGGATGCCACGGCATCCGTCAACATATCCCCAGTCACCGGCGCCGGCTCGTCGAAGCCGGCCACGAGCTCTGTTCCGCCCATATCGATCTTGTAGCCGTCCGATTGCTCGGTAACGGTGATATTGATCATCTTGGACAGCTCGTCCGCCAGTTGATCGCGCTGGTCGCGCAGATCGTTGGCGTTGTCTCCGAGCCCTTCGAGCTTCGCGATGCTGCGGTTAAGCTGGGCAATCCCCTGCAATCTCGAGTTGATCTCGCCGGCGCGGATATCCACGTTTTCCGTCAGATCGTTTTTCAGGTCGCTCAGTTGCTTGGCAGTATGGTTCAGCGCGTCCGTGAGCGCCAGCGCCTGCTCGCGCACGATCTTGCGGCCGTCCGCGTTCTCCGGCGACTTGCTGAGCTCGGACCAGGCGTTGAAAAAGTTGGCGATAACGGTGCGGACGCCGCTCTCGCTGGGCTCGTTGACGATCGTCTCGAGCTTCTCGAGCGTATCCTGGCGGATGGAATAATCGCCGAACGACTTGTTCTCGTTGCGATACTGATCGTCCAGGAACTTCTCGCGAACACGCGTGATGGACGTGAACTCGACGCCGGAACCCATCTGCCCTGGCACAGTGGACCGGATCAGCCCGTAAGCTTCCATGGACTGCGCCGCGGTCATGTTGACGATCTGGCGGGAGTAACCGGTCGTATTGGCATTGGCGATGTTGTGGCCGGTCGTATACAACGCGGCCGTCTGCGTGAACAGCGAGCGCCGGGCGGTCTCCAGGCCGTGAAACGTAGATCTCATTCGTCAATTCACCTCTCTCTTATGCGCGTGTGTCGAATTGGCTGGGCCGCGAGAAGCCTTGCTCCTGCAGGGAACGGTGATACGTCGCCTCGTCCTCGCTGGGGCCTGCAATGACATCGATCGAATAGTGGATATATTCCAGATGGGTCCGAATCATCTGCTGGTTAAATTCATTGAGCCGGCGCAGCTCGTCCGTCGCCTGCGCAAGGCGAACCGTGACGGCGTCGAGCGCGCGCTTGGTCTCTGCGCTGGGAATGAGCCGGATCAGCTGCTCCATCCGGATGTTCTTGGCTCCGCCAAGCCCGAGACCGGTCAGGTAGCTCTGCACGGCAGCGGCGCGCTTGGCCTCCAGCTCTCCGATCCGCGGCAGCAGCCTGGCCTCCTTGTTCGTGACGGCTGCCACGACGTCGACCCGGTTGGCGAGCACCGCCTCGCGTTTATCCATGCTCAGACCGATCAGTTGGCCATAGATGTCCGCCAAGCCGTGCAACGGCTCCAATATCGCCTCGAAGGCTGATTCCAAATGCGCTCACTCCCGTATGTCGGTCTTAGAGGATAAAGGGCAGCAGCTTGTCGGCGATCTTGCCTGCGTCGACGTGATAGGTGCCTGACGTCACGGCGCTCTTGAGTTCCTCGATCTTCTTGGCCTTGTCGGCATCGTTCGACTGCTGCGATTGGAGCAACTCAAGCGCCTCCGGCGATATGGATACGTTATCCTTTTTCTTCGCTGCAGTCTTGTTGGTCACGGCGTTATCGTTATTGCTGCCGTACACGCTTCGTATATTGGCTATTCGCTGTGTCTCGTTGATTTTCAAATTAAGCACCCCTTCCGCCACAAAAAAACGACCGAAAATAGATTTAAATCTATTATCGGCCGGCCGGCGAAAAATATGAATAGTTCATTTTACCGATCATCTCTGTCGAGAATCCTGAATCCGTTGCGGGAATCCGCGTCGGATCGGCCGATCTGGGAACCGGCGATCCCTTTTTTCAGCTTGTTTTGGCAGTTGAAGCAGATCTTGCCGTCCCGGATCGCCGCGCCGCACATCTCGCAGGGATAGGTCAGATTAGGCGCCACCGCCTTGGAGATCCGTCCCTCCTGGATGAACTTGGTGATTTGTTGTACCGAAACTTCCGTCGCTTCGGACAATTCGTTTATCGTTACGCCCTTATGGTCCTTAAGAAACTTGAAGCAAGTCTCGTAATCTCTCTCGATCCCTGCATGGCATTCGTCGCAGATGGTGCGGAATTGACGGTTGAACAGCTTGCCGCAGCGCGGACAGTTGGCTAAAGCCACTTGAGAGCCCTCCCGATCATACTTGTGAATACTGTTATTCTAGCATGAAAAGGAAAGAGTTGTAACCTTCTGCGGTCACGCTCTCGCCCATGCGAGCCCATGAATCTCGGCCTCGGGATACGCCTGTTGCAGCGCATGCGCGCACTCGTTCATCGTGCTCCCGGTCGTATAGATGTCGTCGACGAGGAGGATTCTCATTTTCTTGCATTCGACTGGCATTTTCGAACCTGCCGCCGCAGCTGCGCGGAATAACCCCCGCATGTCCCGAATGCGCGCTCCCCGGCCTTTGAGGCTCTGCTTCTCGCTGTCGCGGGTGCGGACAAGCAGATTTTCATACGACAATCCATACCATTCGGCCAAAATATAGGCCATTCGCTCGGCTTGGTTAAATCCGCGCTCCGCCAACCGCGTTTCGGAAAGCGGAACGGCCGTAACCAGGTCGTACTGCCGGCCGGGCATTGAAGCACTTCTCTCCAAAGCCGATGCCAGCATGGCGGCCATGATCGGCGCGAGTCGCTCGGCGCCCTGATATTTGTAAGCTGCAAGCAACTCCTTCATCTCGCCCTCATACCGAACGGCTGATCGACTTGACGCAAAGTACAGCCGCGCACGCCGCGGGCAATCGCCGCATCGTTCCGGCCGGCCGCAGATCGGGCATACGACGGTCAGGATCCAGGGTACTTTGGCTTTGCAGGAGACGCAAAGCGCATCCAGCGCTGCCCGCGCCTCGGGATGGCGGAGAGGCATGATCGCGACAGCGGCGGCAGCGCCCCGTCCTTCCTTGCCGCAACATGGACAAACCGATGGCTCGGGCTGAAAAAGACGATAGATGAACTTAATTACCGCCGCAATCATCGATTTGAACCTTGCTCAAGCAAATATCCGCCCCGCCGCGCAAGACGATTCATCGCCGTTACCTGCCGGATTGCGCCGATCAAAGCTTGAGTTCTGTGAGCGGCGCAGAAGAACACGCGGCCGGCCGGGTCATCCGAAGAGCGGCCGGCACGCCCCGCCATCTGGACGAGCGCCGCTTCGTCGAACAGCTTGGCATGCGCGTCGAGAATAAAGACGTCGCTGCGCGGCACGGTGACGCCGCGTTCGAGAATGGTCGTCGTCACGAGAAGGCGGAGCTCGCGCTCCCGAAATGCCATGACTTTGTCCCTGCGCCCTTCGTCCTGGGAGGAAGTGCCATCGACGGACGCAGGCGATATTCCCCAAGCTTGAGCCTGCCTGCGAAACAGCGACACCAGCGCATCGATCTGCTTAATGAAGGGGACGAAGACAAAAACCTGAGCGCCTCGTGCCAGCGAAGAGCCGATGCAAGCAAATAACGCGGCAGCCTGTCTGCTCATCAAACGCTGTCTGAGGTCAGGGAGCTTCTTGGCAGATGCTGCAGCAGCTTCGACACCCCAACGATGCAGAGGGGGCATGCTCATGACCCGCGGCACAGGCAGCGGATGTCTATGGAAGCGAACCGGAACCCTTGCGCAAGGCAAACGTCCAAAGCGGACCGCCCGACGAAGCGCCGGCGGCGGGGTTGCGCTCAATAGCACGGTGGAACCGTCGGGCTTCCGGGCTGCGGCAGCCGCATGGTGCAGCATGGGGTCGCCGTGGTAGGGAAAAGCATCGAGCTCGTCTATTAGCACGAGGTCGAACGCCTGGCCGAATCGCATGAGTTGATGCGTAGTCGCCAGCGTCAGCTCTGCCTGCTGCCAGCGTTCGCCGCTGCCGCCGTAGAGCACGGCGATGCTGCGCGCAGGAAATGCCTTGGCCAGCCGCGGCGCCAGCTCGAGCACGACGTCCCGGCGGGGCGTCGCGAGCAAGGCCCTGCCGCCTGCGCTCAGAACCGCGTCCAGCAGCGGGAATATCATCTCCGTCTTGCCGGCGCCGGTAACGGCCCATAACAAGAAGGAACGAGGCTGAATCGCCATCGGATCTCCGAGCGGCAGGGGCTCTAATCCAGGGCTGGCGACGGAGCTGCGATGAAAGCGAAATATAGGCCGGCGGGCACGGACGGCGGGTAGGCCGGGTGGTGAACGGCCGGGCGCTTCGCCGCCCGGCTCGCGCTCGGCCAGCAGGAAGCGCACCGCCTGCTCCGAGGCGACCTGCTGCGCGGGGCTCAGCCCCCAGCGCGCGCATATATCCGCCGCGGACGGGCGGACCGCTCCGGCCAAGCCCAGGCCGAGCGGCGAAGCCGCCGGCGCCGGGCCGCGCACGAGCAGCCCGCATGCGCGGCTGCGGCCGAGCGCGAGGCACGCCTCGCAGACGGCGCAGGCGCCGCTCCCGCAAGCGGCGCACGCCGAGCGCCGCATGGCGGCTTCGCCGCTGCCGCATCGCCGGCAGCGCAGCCGCCCGCTATGCCGCGATGCGCCCCGCGGTGCGGCCGCTGCGACCGCGGCGCCGAGCCGCAGCGCGCCTAGCAAGGCGCCGAGCTGTACCAGCGCCAACAGCCCGACGCCTAGCGTTATGCCCGGCGCATGCTCGGCGAGCAGCGTGACTGCCTCCGCCTGCAGCAGCGAGCGCCCCTGGAGCAGCGGCGCAATCGCCCGCAGCCGCATCGCTTGAAGCCTTGCTTCGGCGACTCGCCCCACTCCCCCGGCAGGCACGGGCAATAGCAGCTCGCAGCCCGAACCGACGCTCGGCGGCAAG
Source organism: Cohnella sp. GCM10012308 (assembly GCF_042649185.1). Lineage (NCBI taxonomy): Bacteria > Bacillati > Bacillota > Bacilli > Caryophanales > Paenibacillaceae > Cohnella > Cohnella sp. GCM10012308. Next base: position 179,737 of record NZ_JBHRYU010000007.1, on the reverse strand, counting down.
GGCACGCCTACGCGCGAGCCATACAACGTGCGGGCTACCGCAGCCTCGCCAAACACGCGCAACAGCAAGCGCTCCATCGCCCCCGCATCCCGGGTATCGCCTTCACCTCTCAACAGCTTCGCCTGGATCCTGCCGTAACCGGCCTCGGCTTCGCTGAGCGGCAGCGACCGGTTCAATTTGACGATCATGCTCGCAGTCTCTCTCCCTGCAACGGCGGAGCTGCCAGAGCCCTCCTGCCGCCAAGCCGCCTCCAATCCTTCCCGGTATCCCCGATCAAGCCAGTAGGCCATGTCCGTCTCCCAATCTACCGTGAACCTGACCTGCCATCCGGCCGCCACTCGCACCGCGTACACGATCGCCCTCATTCTCTCATCTCCTTTATACAAGCTGTCTGCTACGGCCAAATCGGCATCTTGCTTTGAAATCCCGCTCTCCAGCGAACCGCCGAACGCAAAAAAAGCACATTCGCTCCGGCGCCTCGGGCCGCCAAGCGAGTGTGCTTCACTCGATTCCAATATCGGTCTTTCCATTCAATTACTTCTATTGTAAACGATCGGTCGCAGATGTCAATTCCGATTGCCCCTCGTCGTCCCCGCGCCCCGCACCATGTCCCGCCCTATGCCCCGCTCCGCCGCCGAAGCTATTGCCGAAGCCATTTCCAAATCCTCCACCGAAGCCGTCTCCACTGCCTTCTACGTCAGCGCTTCCGCTCCGCGGCAGCTCCATCCACACCGTATCCGGACCGCTCCAAGCCTCCGCATACGCCGTCTTCGTCTCTTCCCAGCGCCTCCGCCCTTCCGCGCCATCCTCGCCCGACTCGGGCAGCTGACGGATCAGGCTCACGCCCGCCTCCGTGCGCACGAGCTTCTCCACGATCGACGCGGTGCCGTCCGCCGCTTCCGGCTCGAGCAGCACGGTAATGCCGACATCCGTCCCCGACAGGCTGCCTTGATATCGTAGCGAACGAATCACCCACTCGATCTGATCCTCGTGATTGCCCGCGACAATGACGTAGTGCCGTTTGGCGACCGGCCTGCGCCGATGACGCAGCAGCCGATAGGCGCAAGCCGCGGCAACCGCGTAGCATCCGGCGATCCACAGCAGCAATCCGATCATGGGACCACCTCCTTCGCGTGAACTCGGCGGCCCCGTACCCGGTACTGCGGAAGAATCCCTGTCCCGAAAAGGCCGCGCCGCTATGCGACACTATATGCCGCGCAGCGCTCGGCGGTTCCGTCGTCCGCAACCGCTCAGTTGTCAACCGGCCCTTCTCGCTGTCTTATCTTTACCTGTCGCTGCCCCGGTCGCCCCCTCGTTCCTTCGCCGCTATTCCTGCAAATATACATCTATTTGCTCCGATGTCGCCCCTTCCGGACAAAATACATGCAAATACGCAGGTATCTTCCTCCGCCAACCGGATTTCCGGCTTATGCTTTGAATTTACCTGCATATTTGCAGGTATTTCATTAAGTACCGCGAGTTGGTTAAAAATACCTGTACAGATGCAGGTTTTTCGCCCCGTACATCATCTGACAAGCTCCGACACTCCGAATACGCGCTTACCTTCTACAAATCGCCGCTATATCGCTGCCATTTAGCCGCCAATACTATCTCTGTAATTTCAAGAAAAAAGCCCTCGCCCCTGCGACAAGCGCAGCGTGCGAAAGCCCCAAAACGATGCATGATTCCACTATACCACTAAGCCTTTTCCAGCCTTAAGCCTACCATCTCAGCCTTAAGCCAGCCTTTCCAGCCCTTCCAGCCTTTCCAGCCTTTCCAGCCTTTCCAGCCCCTCCAGCCCTTCCAGCCCTTCCAGCCCTTCCAGCCCTTCCAGGCTTTCCAGCCTTTCCAGCCCTTCCAGCTCTTCCAGCCCTTCCAGCTTTTCCAGCCTTTCCAGCCTTTCCAGCCTTTCCAGCCTTTCCAGCCTCAAGCCTTCCATCTCTTCCTCAAGCCGGATTCAGCACCAAATCCTCATCCTCGTCCCGATTAAAAGCCTCCCGGTCAAATTCCCCTTCGGAATTGGCCACGAGCAGCGAAGTAACGGTCGTGCCCGTCGCGTTGACGGCGGTGCGGCCCATGTCGATCAGCGCTTCGACGCCGGCGACGATGCCGATGCCTTCGAGCGGCAGCCCGAGCGCGGTCAGCACGACGGTCGTGGAAATGACCGCCGGTCCCGGCACGCCCGCCACGCCGATCGAGGAGATGATACTGACGAGCACGAGCACGACATAATCCGTCCCCGTGAGGTGGATGCCGTACACCTGCGCCGTAAACACGGCCACGATCGCCGGCCAGATGCCGCCGCAGCCGTTGAAGTTAACCGAGGCGCCGAGCGGCGCGACGAAGCTCGCGATTTTCTCTGAGACATGGAGGCGCTTGGTGATGACCTCCAGGTTCACCGGCAGTACCGCGAAGCTGCTGCGCGTCGTGAAGGCGACGGCGATCGTCGGATAGATTTTTTTGAAGAAACGAATCGGATTCACCCGCGCCACGAGCAGCACAAGCCCGCCGAACACCAGCACGAAATGAAGGATCAGCGCCACGTAGGAAGTGACGATGACGCTTCCGAGCTCCTGCAGCGTTTCCCAGCCGTACTTGGCCGTGATGCCCGCGATGAGCGCGAATACGCCGTAAGGCGTCAGGCGAATGATGAACTTGACGACCTGGTGCAGCACCTGCGTCAGCGAAGCGATCAGCTCGCGCACCGGACGGACGGCCTCGGCGTTCCGCGAGCCGACCTTGATGATCGCGACGGCGAGGAACAGCGCGAAGATAAGCACCGGCACGACCTTGCCGTTGGCCGCTTCAAGCACCGGGTTGGACGGCACGAGATCGAGGATGACCTGCGAGAACGTCGGAATCTCGCGCGCCGCGAATCCTTCCGGAACGGCTTGCTGGATGCCCTTGCCCGGGTTGAACAGCAATGCGATCAGCAGCCCGATAATCGAGGCCACGCCGGTCGTGCCGAGAAACCAGGCGAACGTCTTAAAACCGATCTTGCGCAAATATTCGAGACTGGTCAGCGAGGCGATGCTGTTGAGCACCAGGACGAACATGAGCGGGATAACGAGCATCTTGATCAGACTGACGTAGATGCTGCCGAAAGTGTTGATCGCCTTGGTGTCCAGGTCCAGATTCTGCAGCAGGATGCCTGCGAGCAGCCCCAGCACCAGGCCTGTGATAACGCGGAGACCGAAGCCTACGCGCTTTTTGGCCAAGAAGTACAGGATGAAAAACACGAAAATCGAAACGACGAAGCTGTACCAGTTCGTCTCGATGGCGGATAGCAGATTGTTGTCTACGTTGTTCATAAGGTTGATATCATCTCTTCCCGATTATTATCATTCGACGAGCGATTCGACGACCGACCGCATCTCGTCTTCCTTCATCGTTCCGAGCTTCCGGTAGGCGACGTGCCCTTCCTTGTCGACGAACACGGAGACGGGAATCGAGGTTACCCGGTAGGACTTGGACACGCTTTTGTCCGAATCGAGCAGCACTTGGAAAGGGTAACCGCCCTGGTCGATGTACGAAGCGACCTTGTCGCGGCCCTCGCCGATATCGACGGCCACGATCGCCAGGTCCCTGCCCTCGAACGACTCGTAAACCCGCTTCATGGCAGGCATTTCTTTTTTGCACCATTTGCACCAGGTGGTCCAGAAGTTGAGATAGACGGCCTTGCCCCGCAGATCGCTCAGCGATATGACGTTCCCGTCCAGGTCCTTCAGGGTAAAATCGGGGGCCTCCTCGAGCTCCGCTTCTGGCTGAACGGCGTCTGGGTGTCCCTCCGGAACTCCCTGCCCGGTCGGACCAGTCTTCCCCGCGGACGCTCCCTGCCTATCCAAACTTGCGAGTCCTCCCGGCCTTCCCTGCAGATCAGGGCTTGCCTGTCTGTCGGAACCTTCCTGCCCCTCCAGCCTCGCCTGCCGCTCCTGCCTGACCTGCGCGTAGCCGCCCTCTTCGCCGAAGCTGCCGGAGACATAGAGGGCAACGGCAAAGAGAACGAGCACGGTGCCGAGGATTATCAGTTTACTTTTCATCGCCCTGGCTGCTCCTCGCACATCCGCATCAACACGGGCGGAATGGACGGCCATAGGCCGCCCATCCGCGCTTCTTGCTATTCAAGTCTTTGTTCGTCTTGCTATTCGCTCGCCTTGCTATTTCGTTCGTCCTGCTAATTCGTTCGTCTTGCTATTCAAGTCGCCATCCTTATTACTTGGCCAACAGATTAAACAGCACCTGCGCGACCTCCGCGCGCGTCGATACGCCCGCAGGAGAAAGCTTGCCGCCGTTGCCCGAGACGACGCCGCTCTCGACGAGCGCCTTAAACGCTTCCTGGGCATACGCCGCAATCGCGCCCGCATCCGAGAAGCCCGACACGGTCGCGCCCGTCTTGGCAGACGGGAGCTCGCCGAGCACGTTCAGCGTGCGGTAGAGCAGCGTGAACAGCTCTTGCCGGGAGATCTGGCTGTCCGGCGCGAAGTTGCCGCCGGCACCGGTCGCGATGCCGAGACGTTTGGCCGCAGCCAGGTAGCCCGTGTAATACGTGTCTCCGGCATCCGCGAAGTTGTCTGCCGCGCCCGCTTCAGGCGCAATGCCGTAAGCCTTGAGCAGCAGCGTTACGAACTGCCCTCTCGACACGGTCGCGCCAGGGCTATAGTGCTCGGCGTCCGTACCGGTCGTGATGCCGCGCGCCGCCAGGAATCCGACAGCGTCGCCGTACCAGGACGAGGCCGCGACGTCCGCGAAGCTCACCGGATTGTAGCCGACGATGTATTGCGAGAAGTGCGTGGTCGTGAACTTGACGGATCCGCTAGAAGCGTCGAACTTGCCGCGTACCGTCTCAAGCTCGCCCGTCGTCTCGTTCACGTAGTAAACGATGATCGCGTTCGCGGACTCGCCGCTCTTGATCGTGTACGGCAGGTTGACGTTCACCTTGCCGCCGCCAAAGGCAGATACGTTCGCGTCGCCCGCGGTAACCGCCAGGTCATATACCGGACGGTCACCCAGAACCTGCTTGCCTTCGTCGGTCAGCTCGGACTTGGTAATCTGAATGCCGATGTCGCCCGTACCTTCGGCTGCACCGATCGTGGCGAACGCCTTCGCATCGAACGTAATCGTGCCGAAGCCCGCGTAGTTGATTTTCACCTCTGCCTGCGTCGCGCCGGCGAGCGCCTTCAGCGCTTCGCGCGGCAGCGTCAGCAGCCCGGACTTGGTGTCCGCAGTTGCTTCAATATTCAGCTCGATGACGGCAGCCTTGCCTTCCGCTTCGGCCTTTTTAGCGCTGTCGACCAAGCTCGAGACTTCGCTCGCCGTGACGGCTGCGGAGGTCAGGCCGTTCGACGCATCGTATTTGGCGGCGAGCTTGACCGAGACGACGGTCTTGCCGTCGCTTGCGCCCGATCCTTCCGGCGGCGCCGTCGGCGTCGGGGTCGGAGTCGCCGTCGTGCCTGCCGGCGGTACATAAGGCGCTACGTATTCAGGCACCGTCACTTCGACGTCGGCGCTGGCGTAGAAGCCGGGCTTCGCCGCGACGCGCACATGATACTTGCCTGCCGCCAGGCCCGTGATCGTCGAGCCGTCCACCGGCTTATAGGCGTTTGCGCCATGCGCCTTATATTCCAGATCAGCCGTAACGCCCGTAATCTGCCCGTCGTTGTTCGCCGCGCTCGTCGGCGCTACGCCTTGCAGGCCGGTCGGCGCGTCCTGCGCCTGCTTGGCCGGCACGACGACGTCGACGGACGCTCCGACCGCGAGGCTGTCGGTCGCCGCATATCGCAGCGTGTACGTGCCCGGCTCAAGACCGGTCAGAACACCGCTTGCGCCATTGCCTTCGATTTTCGTATAAACGGCATCTTCGATGGATGCATCCTTGTATTCCAGGCCTTCCGTAATTCCCGTGATCTGTCCGTCCTTCAGGTCCGGTCCGCTCGGCGCGACGCCCGCGAGACCCACCGGCGCAGATTGCTGGCCGTACTTCGGCACGGTCACGAGCGTGTCCGGGCTTGCGTTAATGCCGTCCTTCGCTTTGTTGCGGACGAGATAGTCGCCGTATACAAGTCCCGCGATCGATGGTACGCCGGCGTCCAGGTAAGCGTCCGCGCCGACCTTCTTATACTCCTGCCCAGCTGCCGTGCCCGTGATCTGACCGCCGTAAACGTCGTTCGCTACCGTCGTCGCGATGCCTTTCAGGCCTTGCGGCGCGTCCAGCTGCAGCGGCGTCGTGTTCTCCGGCACCGTGATGCGTACCGACTGGCCCGGCTTGTAGACGATCTTGTCGTAGCTCTTCGTCGTCGAATTTTTCTTTTGCGCGCCAAAGATCGATGCGTAACGAACGTCATACTCGCCAGGCGCAAGGCGCCAGATGGACGAGCCGGTGACGGCTGTATATTCGGTATCGGACGCCTTCTTGTACTCGAGCGCCTTTCCGCCGACGCCGTCGATGCGTCCGTCCGTACCGCCGAACTGGGAGGGCTCGACGCCCACGAGGCCGCTCGGCAGCGATTCGGTGCGGGACAGCACGCTGTTCAGCGCTTCGATGTAATTGGCATAGGACTTCGTCGCGTCCGCGTCCTTCTTGGACGTATCGCCCCAGCCGTACATGAGCTCGATATGTCCCAGGATCGGCGCAGCGGTGCCGTCCGCATCCTTGTTATCCTTGTTATAAGTAAAGAAGTAAGGCACTTGCAGACGAATGGCTTCTACCTTGGCGCCATTGCCGTCCGTATAAGAGATGTTGGAAGACGCCCTCGTCTCGTATTCCGCACGCAGATTGGTCAGATATTGCTTCGCCAGATCGACGTATAGGTAAGCATAAGCGTTTTTGCTGTCGCGAATCATCAGCTTGTCGTTGTCGTGATAATTGGCGTCCGGCTTCGTGACGTCCAGGCCTGCGTCGATACGCGGGTCAAAGAAGTACACTTTGTCCACGCCGTACTTTTTCGCATACTCGTTGACGTACTTGACCGCCGCTTGCGTGTTGGGGCACCAGGAGCCGCCGAACAGCAGGACGTAGTCGCCCTCGCTGCGCAAGATACCGATCAGTTCATCGTAAGTTACGTGCTCCAGCACGAGATCCTTGTCGGACTCGTCGAAGATCGGAGCGGCCGTCGGTGCGTAAAACGGACCATTGTGGTTAAAGCCCGGCGCGATCAAGTCGTACGCGCTGATGGTGCTGAACGCGTTCGCTTGGCCGAATACGCTACGGATCTGCGCCTTGTAGGCGTCGATCTTGGACGCGTCCGCGTTGCCGCCCGTCTGGAAGTCCGCTGCGACCGCAGCGCTCTTGAAGCCTGCGACGACCGGTCCGCCGTCGTTGTCTTTGTTATAAACGAAGACGTAGGTTTGATTTTGCACGTTCGCCGCATCCGCCGCGTTCGTCAGATAGGCATGAATGAGATCCGTATACTTGTAAGCAAACGCGTTGGCGCTGTTCGCGATATCCAGATCGTCCTTGCCGTCGAGGCGGGTGTCGAAGTTGTAGACCTTCGCGATCCCCTTCTCCTTGGCCACCTGGTTAATGTAAGCGATCTGTGCCTGCGTGGACGGGTTGGCTGCTCCGCCGAATACGACGGCATAGGTGCCGGACGTCTTGAAGATCTGCGCGATATCCTCATAGGTAGTCGTCTCGAATACGTGCGACTCGTTCTTGAGCGACGGATAGACGTCGCTGAAGTAATCGTAATGGCCGACGCCGCTGCCGCTTGACGTAACGACGCCTTCCGGCGCTTGCTCGGCCGCGTGGGCCGCCAGTGCCGGGACCGCCACGAAGACGGCGAGCAGCAGAGCCAGAATCCGTTGTGCTTGTAGTTTCAATCCGAACGCCTCGTTTCTATATCTTCTGGTTTAAATAAGAGCGGTTCGTGCGCGAGATTGCGAGTTTAAGAGATTACGGTATTTTTTCAACGTCGCGATATTGCGATTAAGGGCAGATCTCTTCTTCCGGCGGGCAGATCTCATCGGAAGAGGACGAGGCGTTCGAGGAGGAGGACGACGATGCGCTCGAGCTAGCAGCAGCGGTCGTCGCGGACGCTTTAGGCGCTTCTACTTTTTTGACGAACGTCGTAGCCTTGGCAGGCGCGGCGTCTGCTGCCTTTTCTACAGCTGCGGACGCTTGCGGAGCGGCTGTCGGCTCGGGCGATTTGGTCGGCTGTGCGACCGCAGCGGCAGTCGGCTTTGCGGTCGGCGCAGGCGTAGCCTTGGGCGCTGCCGTCGGCTGAGCGATTTTCTCGGCTTGCACGGATGCGGTCTTCACGACAACCGCCGCGACCGCCTTTTCATTCGATTCGGCAGGAGCCGCCTTTTCAACCTTGGACGCGCTGGAAGCCGTCGTGGCTGCAGGCTCGTTTTGCTTCACGTCGGCGACCTTAACGGCGGCACTTGCATTGGTTTCGGTATTGGACGCGGCAGCGACTGCTGCTAAGGCTTGGCCGGAAGCTTCGGCAGCAGGCGCGGCTGCCTCGTTCGCGGGCGCTGCCGAGGCTTCAGGCGCAGCGGCTTGCGCTTCAGCTTCAGGCGCAGCGGCTTGTGCCGCCGGGGCGGCCGCTTGCTGTTCGGGCGCTGCCGTCGCTTGCGGCGCGGCTGCTTGCGGCGCGGCTGCTTGCTGCTGCTCGGGCGCGGACGCGGCAGCCTCTGTCTTTTGATTGGCCGATACGGCTGCATACGTCAGCCCGCCGAATACGACGGTAGCGGCCACTACGGAAATAGCCAGTTTGGAAAGCGCGAGTTTCTTCATTTCTAAATCATCCTCCCCAAGATGTGTGGCTTATCGGAAACAAAAAAGATTCAACCGCGGCGCTATTAGCGCTTTAGTTGAATCTCCGGTTCGTCCAGTCGATTCTTGATCTCTTTTTAATTCCGATCGCCTTTGTTTACATTGAGTTCATATTAAAGGTATAATCCCGACCTGTCAACTAGTATTTAATCCTTATTTTCCCTTTCCCGTTTACAAATTATCTAATGTTCACAACTACATGTTGTAGTGAGGCATGACTTCATGTCGCTCTAAAACAAAGACGCCCCCGCAAGATCTGCCGATCGTCGGGTGGCGCCTAAGCGACTTGCCATATGTATAATTCCTGCTGTTGCGATCTTGCGATAAAGGCGTTACAGCGTCACCCAGCCGAACTTGATCGAGTTGATGACGGCTTGCGTGCGGTCGTCGACTTCCATCTTCTGCAGAATGCTGCTGACGTGGTTCTTGACCGTCTTCTCGCTGATGAACAGGCTCTCGCCGATGTTCTTGTTGCTCTTGCCCTCCGCCATGAGGCGCAGCACTTCGGCTTCGCGGCGCGTGAGCGGATTGTTGCCCCGCGGCACGAACTTCGTGATCGTCTCGCGGCTTGCGGCGGCCCCTGATGCGGCGCCGATCTCGTCGAGATACGTCATGCGGCGCAGCTGATTGATGAGCTTGCCGGTGACCTTCGGGTGGATGTACGCATGGCCGTTGGCGACCGTGCGGATCGCCTCAACGAGCGACTCGGCCTCCATGTCCTTGAGCAGATAGCCGGTAGCGCCCTTGCGCAGCGTCTCGAACACGTAGCTCTCGTCGTCGTGGATGGACAGGATGATGACCTTGATCTCGGGGAAAATGTCGCGGAGCTTCTCCGTCGCGATCACGCCGTTCTCCGTCGGCATGTTAATGTCCAGCAGCACGACGTCCGGCTTTTGCCGATTGCAGAACTCCAGCACCTGGATGCCGTCCCCGCATTCGCCGATTACCTCCAGGTCGGGCTCCATGTTCAAGATGCGCTTCAGTCCCTCGCGGAACAGTTGGTGGTCGTCGGCAAGGAGGACTTGGATCTTGCGGCCCGAGGCGATGTTCGAATTCTTACTCTCCATTAATGTCCAACTCCTTCCGCATTTCGGCTTTGATAGGTACTTGAATGGTAATCGTGGTGCCCTGTCCGATGGCCGAATCGATGTCGATCTCTCCCATCAGCAGATCCACGCGCTCCTTCATGCCCATGAGTCCGAACTTGTTCGTCTTCTTCGCCTGCGCTTCCGCCAGATCGGTATGGAAGCCTTTGCCGTTGTCCTTGATCACCATCCGGATCGTCTCTTCCAGATAAGTGATATCGAGCGACATATAAGATGCTTCGGCATGCTTGAAGGCATTGTTGAACGCCTCCTGCACGAGCCTGAACATCGCGGCCTCCAGTGCGGTCGAGATCCGCTTCTCCCGCCCGCTCGTCTCGAAGACGGAACGGATGGAGGTGCGCTCCTCGTAGTCCTGCACGAACTTGCGAAGCGTAGGAATAAGACCCAGATCGTCCAGCGCCATCGGCCGAAGGTTGAATATGATTTTGCGAATCTCCCCCAGTCCGGAACGTATCTGCGATTTTAAATCGACCAATTCGCTGCGCACAAGCTCCAAATCCTTCGTATCCAGCATTCTCTCGGCAATTTCGGTCCGCAGTACCAGATTCGCGAGCGATTGGGCGGGACCGTCGTGGATCTCACGGGCCATGCGCCTGCGTTCTTCTTCCTGGGCGAGAATGATCTTGAGACCGATCAGCTGGCGGTTCTTCGCGGACTCGAGGATGCGGGTAACCTGGTTCAGGTCGCCCGAGAAGTAATCCAGCACGACGTTCATCTGCGACCCGATCATCTCGGCCCGCTCGATGGACAGCTCCACGTTGCGGACGCGGCTCTGCAGGTCGTCGCGGCGCGCCTTCAAGTAATTCTCTTTTTCCCGATACACGGTCAGATCCAGCTGTAGCTGAGTCGCCTTCTCGTAGGCGGACTTGATGTCTTTCTCCGAGAAACGTACGAAATCCCTGCTCACCTCGGTGAGCCGGATGCGCGATAGCTTGTAATCCCGTTCGAGGCCGTCGACCTTGTCGATCGTAGTGGAAGTCTCTCTAAGGACATTCTCCAGTTCCTTGCCCAGCGATACAAGCTCGCGTCTCGCAGCCTCACAGATCTCGAATACTTGCATCTTGCTGTCTTCCATGACGCGCATCGCGTTCTGTATAACCCGGTCTATCTGTTCTACCCGATAGTCCAATCGAGCAACTCCCCTCCGCGCCCTCTCCGGACCGTCTCGCGTCGCACGCTTCCAGCCCCGGCGGGCTTGAATGGAGACAAGTTATGCCTCCATCATATCATATTTGCGTGCGACGTGGACGGGCCTACTAGGTCTGGCTGCGCAAGATTAGCGAATTGTAATCGTCTTGGTCTTCTGGTCCCACCCGACCTTGCGCCCGAGCTCCGTGGAAACGACGCGCACCGGCACCAGCACCCTGCCGCTTCGCAGGATCGGCGTCGCAGCAGCCGTCGCGCGGACGCCCGTGTTGAGCAGGTCCGGCTTGCCGACCCACAACTCTAAGAGCTTGCCGCCGCCCGTGACGGTCGCCTTCTGCGCCGCCTGGTCCCAGCCGATGTCCGCGCCGAGCGCGTCCGACACGAACCGCAGCGGCAGGTACGTCGTCCCGTTCAGCAGCAGCGGCGCGATGTCGAGCGCCACGCTCTTGCCGTCTACCGTAGCGGACTTCTGACCTAGCTGCAGCACGATGTTCGACTGCGCGCCATCGTCGACGACGGACGGATACTGGAGCGACAGATTGTCAAAAGCAACCGCCCCCGTCAGCGCGCGCTCGTCCTGCCCCTCGGCCAGGTTGACGACATAGAGTCTGGTGAGCGTCGCCGGATAAGTGATGCCGCTGCCCGACAGATCGACGCGGATCTGCTTCCAGCCGGTCCAGTTGGCCATCTTGGCGATGTCCACCAGCGCCAGCTTGCCGTCCGCGCCCTTGAACTCGGCGCGCAGCCAGTTGTTGGAGCCGTCGCCGTAGACGTCCAGCGTCAGCGCGCTCGGGCTGCCCGAGATCGCCAGGCCCGTGCTGCCGTTGGGCAGCGCGTAGGCGAAGCGGTTACCCGTACCGACCGTGAAGTCGTAGGTCAGCTGCAGCGCCTTCGAAGTCTCGCGACCCGGCAATCCCGTGACAATCGCGGCCGTGCCGGTCGTCTCCGCCGGGAGCTTGTCGAACGTCACCGGATACGCGGCATTCTCGAACGTCTCGAAGCTCTTCTCCGCTCCCGCGCTCAGCGCGAATGCCGTCGAGAAGCCGTCGTACCTGGCGATCGCGTAGCCGGTCTTCGTCTGCTCGCCGACCGCGCCGATCGTGATGACGCCGCCGCTCGCAGCCGCCGTGAAGCCCTTGAACTCCCATTTCACCGAGTCCGCCGGCACCTCGAGCGTGCGGCCGTCCGCGAGCGTGGCCGTCAGCTTGACCGTAATCTTAGCACCTTGCTGAAGCACGGTTGTGTTGGGATTCGCCTTGAGCTGGTTGATCTGCGAACCGCCGATGACCTCGATGCTTGCCTTGTCGCTCGCCGCGCCGGACTTGACCGTCAGCTCGCCTTTGCCCGCCTTGGACGCCGTCAGCACGCCGCCGGCGAAGCTGCCGAGCCCGCCGCTCACGCTCCATGCAGGCGTCAGGCCGGCGGCGTCGATCGGGTTGTAATACGTGTCGTACGCCTTGACCGAATAGGTCGCCTGCTGTCCGATGAACAGCGTCTTCGCCCCGCTGACCGTAATGCCCTTGGTCTCGCCGGCAGGCGCGATCGTGAACACGCCGATCCCGTTGGCTACCGCGCGCTGCGTCGTACCGAAGTACGTCGGATGCGCCAGGACGGTTGCCGTCTCCCCGAGCGGCCGCGTGATCATCGTCGTCGAGCCGCCGCCGTCCAGGTTGACCGCTTTCCATACGCCAAGCGACGTCAGAATGTTCTGGAATACCGACAGCGTCACGCCGTCATGCGAGCTGTATTCTTCTACAGTGACGAGATAAGCCGTCTTGCCGTCCTTGGAATAAGCGACCGCCGTGCGCGCCCGGTTGGAAGAGCCGTCCACGCCGCTGACGCTTCGGCTGAACGCCGAAGCCTTGCCGCCGTCCATGAGCAGCGTGTGGCCGCTCACGATCATCTGAAAATCGCTCTCGCTGTAGGTCTTGCCGCTCGTCTGCGACACCAGATTGTACGCGCTCGTCACCGCCGTGCCGACCGGCAGGCTGTTCAGAATGAAGTTGCCGGAATCCTTGCCCTTGTGTCCCCGGAGTATGTAGCCGTTCGCCGGGATCGGCGTCTGGATCTGCACCCCGTCGCTGACCTCCGTCACGACGCCGTTCACGACCAGCGCCTCCGTCGGCGTCGTGCCGCTGTTAGCCGGACGGTTGGCCGCGGTCCAGGCGTTGGTGTACATGTACAATGCGTTGAGATGACTCGCTGTCTTGTCCGGATACGTCGTGTACGAAGAGTTGTTCAGCCCCGACAAGGCAAACTTCGTCCCGTCCGCCGCCGTCACGCTGCCCGAGAACGCGAACTGATCGATGATCGGCGTCTTGTCCTTCGTCAACGCAAAGGCGTACATGCCCTCCAGCTTGGTCGGCGCTACCAGCAGCTGCCCCGAGAGCAGCTCCGCCCCAAGCGGCGCCCCCTCGCTCGACGTGCCCGTGTTAAACACGTCCCCGTTCACGCCAGCTACAGCTCCGGTCGCCTTCGTCATCGCCCCGACCGATTGCCCGGTCGTGACGCTGCCGTTTTTCCCGCTCAATGCGTTCATCTGCACGTACGGATTGGTCAGATCGATCTGCAGCACGTGGACGAGCTCCGTGCTCTTCTTCGCGTCCGACGGCACCCAGCTATAGTTGATCTGCTTCACGCCCGACGTCACGATCGCCTCGTCGGACTTCACCAGCTTGTACGTGACCGCCGCCGTCGCCGCCGAAGCGACGCCCGGCTGCCATTGCGCAAACGGCGCCAATCCGGTGCCCGCGAACGAAGCCACGACAAGCGTCCCGGCCAACATCGGTACACATACGACTCTAGCAGCTCTCAGAATGTTAAACTTCGATTCAGACATTAGATGCAATACGCTCCCATGTTGTCATAGATTTGCGCGGGGCGGCACGGCAGCCGACTCCTACCAAACTCCCAATACTTCCCCTCTATAAGTAGACTCCGTAATCTACAAAAAGTTACATGCGATAAGAGAATTATATAAATTTCATATTCTCGCAAAATAAAAATGATCCCTTCCGACTGGTGCGGAGGGATCACGCTTTGTGAGATTCGATTCACTTGGTCAGCTATGTACGTTTCCTAGCCTAGGTCGCTTGAAGCGCCGATAGATCGCAAGAACGATCAGCAATACGATCTGCCCGATCACAGCCCCGCTTATATCCACCATCACGTCGAGCGGCGTCGGCGTCCGGCCTCCCGTGAATGACTGATTCCATTCATCCAGGCTGGCAAACATGGCTACGACGACTAGCGCGCCCGTTACGCGGAACGCAAGGCTGCGAATCCAGGGCACCAACAACAGATGCGCCAGCAGCCCGAGCATGAAGTACATGAACAAATGCGCGCTCTTGCGGAACAGAAACTCTACGAATCTGTACGGATCCGCCTTCGCATGAATGGCGCTATGATTATATCGGATCGTTACGTCCGGCACGATCTGCTGCAAGCGATGTTCCGGTATATGCTCCCTCATAAACGGGATGATGCTCTGCTGCGAATACGTCTGCGAGGAAAAGTCGAAAATCAGCAGCAGCCACAGCATCAGCGGCATGGCGTACAGCAGCTTTTTGAGCGTAGAGATGCGAATTACCCTCCTTGCAAGACAAGTTATCTCCTCTGGCGACAGCCTCATCGCTTGAGAGATAACTTGTATAATGCTAAATCATCGACTTCAGTTGGCTCCGATTATTTCCCGTCCAGTTTGCATATCCTTTTCAAACTGCGCCCGGTAATCCGCTAGAATCGCGGTACTGTAACCATTCGCCGTCAGCGTGGCCCCTGTATCGGCCAGAATCTTTTCGAATTTCTCCGTACAGGAACTTAGCGCGCTCTGGCCCTGGGCCTTTAATGCAGCCTTCTGTTCAGTCGTTGCGCCTTGATATTGTGTGTAGAGATCATACAGCGTCACTGTACAATTCATTTCCAACGCATCCAGTTGACTCTTCGCGCTTGCTGTTATCGACTCATAACTCGGCTTCGTGACGCCGCCACCGGTCCCGCCGCTGCTGCCGCTTCCCGTTCCGCCCGTCGATCCACTGCCCGATGCGCTCCCGCCGGATCCGGCGCTCCCGCTCGTGCCGCCGGAAGTACCGCCACTCGTCTGCGCATCGCGATATGCTTTGGACTCGCCCGAGACCGTTCCCGTCTTCGCGTCCCACAGCACCGTCGTCCCGACAGCCTCCGAGATGAAACGCACCGGCACATAGATCGAGCCGTTCACGTTGTAAGCTTGCTGACCTGCCGGCAGTTTCTTCTCCACGCCGTCAAATATAAGCTTTACGGCCGTAGGAACCAGCTTGACCTTGACCGCCGTCGACGCCGTCTGTCCCGACGAAGCGGCAGCATTCGCCAGGTATTCCTTCAAAGCGACCTTTTGCCCCGAAGTCGGTTCGGCGACGGACACCGTCTTCGTCTTCGCATCATACTCGACTTGCTTCTGCAGCGCATAAGAGGCGAACCGCAGCGGTATGTATACCTTGGACTGATACATGAACGCCACTTGTCCCGAAGGCAGCGCCAGCTTCTTCCCGTCAAACTCCATGACGATCGGCTTCGATTCCACCGCGATCGTCGTTGTGGCCGCAGATGCCGCTACCGGCACGGACAACAGCATTGCGCCGAGTAATGCGGCCGCTATGATGCTTCTCTTGCTTTTCATTTCACTGCTCATCTCCCTTTGACTACTCAGCCTGCCAAGCAGCCAGAATCTTCGACATCGCCGACAGTTTTGCCTGCGCCTTGCCGTTATCGTACTGACTCTTCCACGTTGCGAGCTTCGTCTCTACGACTCCTGCATCCTTATAAGCTTTCTCCGCTTGTGCCAGCGTCGTGTTAAACTGCTGATCACATATCGCCTCGGCTGCGGCAACCTTGCCCAGAAACTTCTTCTGCAGGTCCGTAATCGACACCTCGCCGTCTCCCGACTTGGCCCCTGCAATATAAGACGTCACTTCTCCGGTTAAGTTGCTAACTTTTGCCTGACAGCTGGAGCGGATGGAGGTGAATTTGGATTCATATTTTTGTTCGACCTCACCCTTCTTCTGGGTATCTGTAGAAGAGGGCTTCGGCGAAGTAGAAGGCGTCTTTGCCGGCTCGCTTGCGTTGGGCTCTACGTTTTTGCTAGGTATAGGCGTGGCATCGGGAGTAAAAGTGGGCTCAATTGTTGACGACGCAGTCTCAGAAGGAACGGCGGTCGGCGAGTGTGTACCTTCACCTTCAGTTTCATTGCTGGGGGAAGGGGTTGCGAACTGAGTTGCAGCCGCAGAAGGTGATGGAGACAAGGACGGAAGAGCCTCGCCTCCACTATTTTCCTTAGAGCATCCTGAAGCTATAACAACAACTGCTAGAGCCGTAAGCCCCGCAATAATAGTAGTCCGAGACCTAGATAACTTCTTCATCACTGCATACCTTTTTCCTTTTTAGAATCCTCATAGCTCTTGCCTTCGCTCATACCGTATTTCTGAGCGATCTTAATCAGTTCGTCATACTCTTTTTCACTGAGCTTTTCAAGAATAATCTTCTTGGCTTCTACCTTCTTCTCTACGCTTAGGCCACCGCTGGCCAGATCCGACAACGTCTTAATATCACTTGCACTCAATCTTTTGAGCATAATTGTCATTAACTTCGTTTTTTCGGAAAATGTGATGTCTTCCTTCACTGACTCCGCCTTGTCGACTGATACCTCAGCGCTATAGGATTGACTATGATCCCCACTAGCGTCATTAGGTGTACTATTGCCATTGCTTGTCGGATTCGAGAAATTTGAGGGGGCGTTTGATTCTGATCGATCCGTGCCATTATTCTCTGTTATATTTATTGTTGACGTATCAGAAGGCAAAACGGTTGAAACTTTTACCTTATCCGTAGAAGGAGTTGAAGATGTTATTGCATTCTCAAGTATTGAGTCAGATAAACTGTTCATAACCTTATCCGCAGCAAAGTTAATGCCGAAATAAGCTCCAACAAGCAAAACGACAAGAAAACAACCGATGCCTATAAACCATTTTCTAAATCTATTTTGTTTCATCTTGACACACTCACCTCGCAAAATCATCTAGTCAATACCAGTGCCCTGCCGAATCAGTCCCTGTTGAATAAATCTCTTGTGTATATTTTATTAGCCACGTCTGAAAGCCTTTTAGACATGCGATTGGCGACAATAACATCAGCTCTTTTCTTGAATAGTTCAAGATCGTCGTATACCCTACAATTAAAAAATTCATCTGATAACGCAGGTTCGTATACGATAACCTCTACCCCACTAGCTTTGATTCGTTTCATAACGCCTTGAATAGCTGATTGTCTAAAGTTGTCTGAATCCATTTTCATCGTCAAACGGTAGATGCCAACTACCTTTGGATTTTTTTGCAAAATCATATCAGCGATATGATCCTTTCTTGTTCGGTTAGCTTCAACTATCGCAGACATCATGCTCTGAGGCACATCAGCGTAATTTGCGAGCAACTGCTTGGTATCTTTGGGAAGGCAATATCCACCATATCCAAAGGATGGGTTGTTGTAATGGTCCCCAATTCGCGGATCCAAGCTGACGCCCGTAATAATCTGCTGCGTGCTTAGCCCTCTCACCTCAGCATACGAGTCCAATTCGTTAAAGAACGCGACACGCATAGCCAGATATGTGTTGGCAAACAACTTAATAGCTTCTGCCTCCGTCGAATTTGTGAACAATATCGGAAAGTTCTTTTCAATTGCTCCTTGTACGAGCAATTCTGCAAAAATCTTCGCTCTTTCCGACTGCTCACCAACTACCACGCGAGACGGGTATAGATTGTCATAGAGCGCTTTGCCTTCTCTCAAGAACTCTGGGGAAAAGATAATATTATTAGTCTTAAACTTTTGTCTAGCAATTTGCGTGAATCCAACCGATACTGTTGACTTAATAACCATTATTGCATCGGGGTTAATCGATAATACTGAACTAATAACATCCTCAACGCTGCTTGTATTAAAGTAGTTTTTGTCGGGATCGTAATTTGTCGGTGTCGAGATTATAACGTAGTCAGCATCTTTATAAGCTGCGAATTTATCCGTTGTTGCCGTTAGATTCAGATTCTTGGTTTCAAGGTAATCCTGTATCTCTGTGTCAAAGAAAGGCGACTTTCGTTCGTTGATCATGTTAACCTTGTATTCATCAATATCAAACGCAACTATTGTGTTATGCTGGGCCAGCAGCACTGCATTGGAAAGGCCGACATAGCCAATTCCTGCAATAGCGATTTTCATGCTAATCTCCTTTCTTGTTCCATGTATAAACATACAATCGACGTTGTTAGCACAAATACAAATCTAAATTTATTATTCAAAAACACGTCTTTAACTATAAGATTAATAAAAAACCTTTAAATATAGAATTATTAATAGTTAATCATGGTCTAGCTTTTATCTTAAATATAAAAGCACGTGCAATCATAAGATTTGATGTTCTAGTTTCACTGAACATTGATAAGAGCACTAAAGCAGTTAACTGGGCTACTAATGTCGCAAAAGCTGATCCATAAGCGCCGTACTTCGGTATTAACATCCAATTCAGAAAAACATTCATTAGCAGTCCAAAGAAAGTGTAAATTAAGGTGAACTTTTGCAAATTCTCGCAGACGATCCAAACCGCTCGAGCTGTTCCCAGCATAGCAAAAGTACCTGCCCAAACACTTATCGATAATATATTGGCTGCTTCGATATATTCATTCCCATACAGTAACTGTATCATCGTTTTCGAAGCAAAAAAAATCATAAAACCGACACTAATACCTAACCAAGCTATTACAGTATATAGAAGCTGTAAAGAATCTAAATATTTTTTCTCACTCATTTTTTTATTATTAATTATAATGGGCTTGAACGAGGTAATGACTGAAATAGGAATAAAATACCACATCTCCGCTATTCTTACAGCCACTGAAAACACACCAAGGACTGATTTATCCTTTAGCATCGATCCCAACATTACTTGATCTATTCTCATATAAAGAGTTATCATAAATCCTGATAATATTAAATACCAGCTTTTATGTAAAACCTCTTTTGCATATTCCCCGCTTAAACTCCACTTACTATTAGCTTTCCGAAGATAAAAGTACATTGCAAAAATAGAAAAACCAAATAATATTGCTTCGAATAAATATAGGATTGATAGTTGTATTATAGATCCATCAAAAATAACTAGTATTATTTTCAATAGTGAAATAACTATATATATAGTCATTCGAAGTATCGAGGGAGTTTTAGATTTATGATGAGCTTGGAACCAGTATTCTATGATTTCAAAAGATTTAAAAATCATTGTACACGACATAAAAAAGACCAACCATATCAATGTGTAATTTTGAGGTTCAAGAAGCTTTACCACTAATGTTGCTGAAATGGTTAGGCCAGTTCCTCCAATCAATCTTAAAAGTAAACTTGTAAATAAAATTGACCCTTCTTCATATTTTTTTTCAAGCAAATTTTTAAATGTTATTGTCTCTAAACCCAATGTTGAAAAAACAGTCAATAATGAAACAATTGCAATTGAGTAATTGAATAGCCCAAATTTTGCAGGACCAAAATAACGTGCAATCATTGCACCAATGAAGATTCCTATTAACAAATTCACTAATTTATCAATTACTAACCAACTTGAGTTTTGTATGATTAATCTTAATTTTTCGTTTGAGATTAGTGTTTTAAACATTGTTTTTAGTCGAGTCATAAGTTTTCCCACTTTTTGAATCTTATTCTGTGGAACCTTTTACTTTTATACTTTAATTTATTTTGAATCTAGATAAAATTCTTCTAATCAATATTTTAAGCATAAGACGATAGTCATTACTTTTAATATCGTAATTCCATTTTTTAATATCTGTTTCTGTTGCCTTTATGTAATTATTTTCGTCAGCTATCGAAGTGTCGTATAGAAAAATGTCTTCACCTGGTAGCTGGTTTGTAATATTAGCTTCATGAGGGCGCATTTCTAAACCAAAGCTTTTTACTATTTTATAAGGTTTCTTTTCCATCGTGAGCAAAAACCTTTTATAAACTTTCTCACTTTTCCCACCGTAAATATCCAAACATAGATCCAAATCATTTAAACCAATAAATTTACCGAGATTTTCTCTCTCGAAGAAACAATCGTAAAAAACTCCTTCGTCCCTATTATTTATATCGACGAATTTATATTTTAGTCCCTTCCCGTTTACTATGGGAATCTGATAATTGGTGGATTTAAAAGCATTATGTTGTCCAATATCAGTGAAATTAGTTGATAAAGAGTGATATGGGTAGACAAAATATTTATTCATCTCAATACAATACTTTATATGATATTTTAACCATGAAGACGCAGGCCAATTGGATACATTGGGGGGGATATGTGGTTGATCCAAAAATTCTTCATTATTTTTATTATACCAATCTATAAAATCCAACCATTGATCTTTTAACCAAATCTGCCCCCAAGATTGGGCATACTTCATAAAATAAACATCATAACAATTTTTATCGGGAATAAACGGACGGTTGTTATACTCACTCCAGCCATGGGAGTATAAAGAGATTCCCGCAATATTTCTTTCTCCTTGATAGTAATTAACAGCTTGATTCATGAAATTGAAAAAGTCTGGAGAAACATATACATCATCTTCTAATACAGCAATCGCATCGTAATCATTTAATAAATCGCCACATGATAAAATGTGTTTTCTTAAACCCAGCTTTTGGGGGTAAGCTTTAACAATTTTATCCCCAAAAGGCCATCTATACTCTTCTGCAATCAATCTAACATTATCAACACCACTAAAATCTATGCTAATAACTAGATCCACTTTTTCCCCTGCGTAATCCGCTTTTAAAAGAGAAGCTAGCAACCTACTTATGCTATCAGTTCTATTATAGCCAATAACCACCACAGCAAATTTATTCATCATTTAACCTCATGGTATTTTGATTGATTTCTACTTTAGAAATCGCTAACAAGATAAGGGCAAGATAAAAAAATCTCGATTCATCAATTAAGCTATTGATTGTAAAGGCGATCACAACAGGAATTAAAAAAGAGTACCTCATTTGAAGATATCTTTTTTTAACAGAAATGAACAACAAAGAAATATAAGCAACAAGTCCGTAAGAATATAAGAAGCGAAGATGATCTGAATGAGGATTAATATAGAACCCATCTCTTATTAAAGTATAACCAGATCCCCATAGTGGAGGAAAACTTTTCAAAATCTGCCCGTACCTTTCATACCTACTATTCATACTATTGTCGCTCCATCGCTGCACAGTTTCGGTATTTTTAAAGAAGTCTATAATTTTGTTGTCAATTAAAAGGTTTATCCAAAAAATCACACCAATAAAGGCTAGTATAAAAACAACAGATATTACATACTTAGTGTTGACTTTATTTCGCCAAACCCTAAAGTTTTTAACAACAATATAGATTATTAATGCGTAACCTCCTCCTACACTTTTAGTTAGAACAAGTGCAAAGATCGCCGATAACCACAATAAAACTCTTGTTATTTTTCTTAATGAGTAAATTTCAAGTAAAAACATTATAACCATCAAAATGAAATAGCAAGCATTGTTCGGATCCAGCAATATAAAGTTATATCTTTCAAAATACCCAGTGTTTATTAGCACTTCGTTTGTAGTTAAGTTAATATTACTATTAAAAAATAAGTTTTTAATTTGATAATAACTTAAATAATCGTTTAGAAAAATAATACCTAACAAAGAGAAAACAGCAATTATTAAATATAAGACCCACTTAATTGATACGATCAATTTTGCACGACTTCTTCTATATAGGTAACCTACCGATTCGTAAATTATAAAACCAAAAAGGATAAACAATAATCTTTTAATATCTTCCCTTTGAACATCAATAAAAAGTGTATTTACATCATTTTTAAGTAAAGCAGTCTTTTCCTTAAAAAGCACAGATAGCCATCCAGATATAAGTAAACAAACTATCAATATATAGTATGATATCGGCTTGGATTCTAACTTTTTTCTATAAAGAATATGGAAGAAAATTAGGAGATTCGCAAACAAGGAATATGGAAAAGCAAAAATGGGACTTACCGGAAAAAGAGCCACATCTAAAATAATAAATAGAAATAGTACTTTGTTTGGGACAATTTGATTATTCATGTCTCTCTCTACCACAAGCCTCTTCTATAGTTATATATATATTTTCTTGGTTTCTTTTAGGAGTGTGCATATTCAAGTAACCTTGGAATGCTGTATCACTGTAAAAGCGTCTCTTGTTTTTGTTAGATAACAACTCTTCTATACCTTGCTTGATAGCCGCAGAACTCCTAGTAGTAACTACTTTCCCGAAGTTATTTTCTTTTATATATTTTATAGACGCAATATCATCAGGTCCCACTGCAAATATAGTTCGTCTCGAAGCCATGTATTCTGGGATTTTTGTAGATATAGATAAGCGTGTTATTGCTTTGTTTTTTTCATCGAAAGCCTCAACATGAACTAGAATATTGGAATTAGAAACCGCCCTCTCCAGTTCCTCTTTCAATAGAGATCCACCATATTTTATTGCAGAAATTGACTCAAAAATCTTCCTTATTTCCGGCGAAACTGGTGTTGGAGTATATATAAATAATTTATATTCAGCACTATATTTTATGTTTAAATCCTCAAGAGAGCGACCAATATCTACAAGCAGTTCCCATCTCTTAAGCGAAACATTACCTGTATAGAGGAGATTTCCCCCTTCCTGCTCATCTTTAACATTTCTTTGAGGAATTGAATTCATTAAAACCGAGTAGTCTCCGCCAAAACGAGATTTGTATTCGTCTTTCATATACTCACTAATAGTGTAAACCTTTGAAGCTAGGTTTATTGTATAAGAAAAGATATCTAGATACCTTTTTTTATTTACCTTTTCAATTACTGACCACTTATAAAGCCCTGTTGTATAATCGTCCGTCAACTCTAAAATAACTGGGATTTGAAACTTTTCGCGTATCCATAAACATATTTCATACCCAAAAACACAGCTACTTCCTTGGAAAAAGAGTACATCAGGGGAAAAATCCTCAATATAATTCTCTAGCTCTTTATTTTTCCATTTCCCTAACTTCCAAAACCACTCTCTCATAAAAATAAATAGAGGTTTACGTGCAATAAAAGCTTTATGAATAAAATTATTAATTCCTTTTCGCTCATTTCCATTATTCCGTCCCGTATATAACCTTTGAATTACTGGATTCAAGGTTTCCAAGTTATCTTCTTTGCTAAGTATGATTTTCTTGCCTATTCGCCCTTTAAATAAAATATTATTTAAGACTTCATAATCAGTCATTCTATAATAGTTTTTGCAAAAATCAAAATCAGGAGTTTCTGGCTGGAGATAAATTTGAGCAATTTTGTCTTTATCCCAATTTTGAAAAAAAGATTCTAAAGTTTTTCCGTTGTTCTGTGTTTTACTGAAGGCGTTATGGCTTAATACTAAAACTTTTTTGTAGGATTTATCCATCTCTTTTCACCTCAAACACCTTCAAAGAATTCCTCCAGACAACTGTATTCACATAATTTGTATAAGACAAAATTATTCTAAGCACTTTTTCAGATACATTAGGCATGTTGTAGTCTCGCACTATGCTTAATGTATTTAATTCTTGAGTATTTAAAATTTCTAACCCCTGCAGAATTCTTTCCTCGTTTAAACCTACCATCATAACAGCCGCTTCTTCCATTGCTTCAGGTCTTTCATGAGCCTGTCTAATATTCAAAGCTCTAAACCCAAGAATAGAAGATTCCTCACTGATAGTCCCACTATCACTTAGAACTGCCTTGGATTTAACTTGCAATTTAATATAATCATTAAATCCTAATGGTTTCATTATTTTTATTAGTGGATTAAACTCTATCCCTTTATTATCAATCATATTCCTTGTTCTAGGGTGAGTGCTGAATATGATTGGCATATTGTACTTTTCAGAGATTCCATTTAAGCTGTTAACCAAATCCATAAAATTGGTCTCGGAATTGATATTTTCTTCTCTATGTGCGGATACTACAAAATATTTCTCTTCTTCAAGATCTAATCTTTCGAGTATATCTGATTTTTCGATATCATCTCTTCTAGAATTTATTACTTCAAGCATAGGACTTCCGGTTTTAATGATTCTGTCTGCTGGCAACCCTTCTCTTAATAAATATTCTCTCGCTATATCACTATAGGTTAGATTAATATCCGCTATATGATCTACAATCTTTCTATTTGTCTCTTCTGGTACCCTCTGATCGAAACATCTATTGCCTGCTTCCATATGAAAAATGGGAATCTGTCTTCTTTTAGCTGCGATAGCACATAGACAGCTATTGGTGTCTCCCAGTACTAAGAGGGCATCTGGTTGAACTTGTTCAAAAATAGGATCAATCTTAATTAGGATGTTTCCTATCGTTTCAACCGGCGTTCCGATAGCTGCATTAAGGAAGTAATCAGGCTTCTTTAACTTAAAATCATCAAAAAACACTTGATTCAATTCATAATCATAATTTTGCCCCGTATGAACAAGAGTATGTTCAATTGCACTTGATTCTTCAAGCTTATTAATTACAGCTGACAGTCTTATTATCTCTGGTCTAGTACCTACGACTGTCATCACTCTTAGCTTTTTCATCATTTAAACCTCCATGAAGTACGTATCCGGGCTATTCGGATCATAAAATTCATTTGCCCACATAATAGTGACCATATCGGTATCACCAAGGTTTTCAATATTGTGCGTGTAGCCCGTAGGTATATCTACGACTTCCATTTTGGCCCCGCTTACGAAGTACTGAATGATTTCATCTGAGTCAATTTTCCTAAAGCGAATAACTCCTTTTCCACTAACCACAAGAAACTTCTCATTTTTCGTATGGTGCCAGTGATTCCCTTTTGTAATACCAGGTTTAGATATATTTACGGAGACTTGTCCTCGATCAGGAGTCTTGATGAACTCAGTAAATGAACCTCTTTGGTCTACATTCATCTTAAGTTCATAACTGAACTGGTCATCTGGCAAATAGCTAAGATAAGTACTATACAATTTTTTTGTAAATGCATGAGACATATCCGGAATTGAGCGCTCTTCACGACTTTTCTTGAACGAATAAAGCAAATCAACGATTTCACCCAGCGTTATAGTTTGGACCAAAGGAACTTCGCAGTAATCTCCGACACGATTTTCATGATTAACCAATGCCTTGGCCATTTCCCTCAGGAGATCATCGATATAAATCAGTTTCATTTCGGTGCTGGGGTCATTCACTACGATAGGCAAATCATATGCAATGTTATGACAAAAGGTCGCTACTGCACTGTTATAATTGGGTCTACACCATTTTCCAAATACATTAGGAAAGCGATAAATAAGTACTTTTGCTCCAGTAACACTGCTATAGTCTAATAATAAGTTCTCCACCGCTTTTTTACTTCTTCCATACGGATTGTCTAATTCAGCTTGAATAGAGGACGATATCATGACTGGACACGGATTCTGATATTTTTGTAGAGTTGCGAGTACTCTTGATGTAAAGCCAAAATTGCCATCCATGAATTCACGTTCTTCTTTGGGTCTGTTCACTCCTGCTAAATGAAACACAAAGTCGGCTTTCTTACAATATTCATCAAGCAAGTTCAATTCAGAATCCTTATTATATTCAAAGATATTTGAATGATTAAGGTTTTGAAGTTCTGCTACAAGATTTCTACCGATAAACCCTTTTGAACCGGTCACAAGTATATTCACCGTCGGTTCCAGCCCTTCAATTCTTCTCTCACATAGTCAAGCATCAATAGTCGATCTTTAACTTTCTCAATATTAAGCCTCACTGTATTATGGGAATTATACTCCTCTTCCGAGGACAACTCCCGATCACCTTCTACAAAATACTTATCGTAGTTTAAATCCCGCTTATCTGAAGGAACTCTGTAGAAGCCTCCCATATCCTGAGCGACAATATGCTCTTCTCTTGTAAGCAATGTCTCGAATAACTTTTCTCCGTGACGTGTACCAATAATCTTTATCTCATTATCAGCATTAAATAATTCTTTGATCGCTTGTGCCAGATCTCCTATCGTTGAAGCTGGCGCTTTTTGAACCATAACATCACCGGCACTAGCATTCTCAAATGCAAACACGACTAGCTCTACCGCATCTTCAAGACTCATCAAAAACCTTGTCATATTGGGATCTGTAACTGTTAACGGATTTCCGCTTTTAATCTGCTCAATAAAAAGCGGAATTACAGAACCTCTTGACGCCATAACATTTCCGTAGCGCGTACCACAGATCAATGTCCGATCCGGATCAACGGTTTTAGACCTAGCCACAAAAACCTTCTCCATCATAGCTTTAGAAATTCCCATTGCATTAATAGGATAGGCCGCTTTATCTGTAGACAAGCAAATGACTTTTTTTACTCCACATTCGATCGCCCCGGTAAGAACATTATCCGTTCCTAAAACATTGGTTTTCACGGCTTCTAACGGAAAGAACTCGCAAGACGGGACTTGCTTAAGCGCAGCTGCATGAAAAATATAATCTACGCCGTACATGGCATTTTTAACACTAGCCAAATCCCTTACATCGCCTATATAAAATTTAAGCTTTTCATTTTTATAAATTTTACGCATATCATCTTGCTTTTTCTCATCTCGAGAAAAAATGCGAATTTCTTTTATATCCGTATTTAAGAACCTTTTCATAACTGCATTTCCAAAAGACCCTGTCCCGCCAGTGATTAATAATGTTTTATCTTTGAACATTTAACAGAACCTCACACGTTTTTTTTAAAGTGCTTCATAATAATTTCATAAGAGTGTCTTGCAGTATAATATTCTTCCAAATACTCTCTAGCTTTACTCCCCATTCTCTCTCTGAGTTCTGCATCGCAAAGCAAATCCATACGGTGATTAAACTCTTTAACATTGCCACTCTCACACCAGAATCCAAACTCCCCAGACTCTATCACTTTCCCCACATCCGTATTGCAATCGGTCGCAGCTAGTACAGGAATAGATGCTTGCATGTAGGAAAGAATTCTCGAAGGGAAATTAGGTATGGTGAACCTACGGTCTAAAAATATTAGTCCTACGTCACATAAGCCCTCTAATACTTCATACTCATACTTAGACATTTGTCTAAACAACTGGGCATTCGGAGGTTGCTCTTTATCAAAATATGCTTTAATTTTGTTGAACTCTGTTCCTGCTCCTACAATAACGAAATGCACCTGTTTATTGTTTTTGTTAGCATCCACACACTTAATGAGGAAATCTATACCTTGTGGTTTCCCCAAGTTTCCACCATATATAAATACAGTCTTATTAATAGGTATGTTATATTTTTTCTTAATTATCTCATTCTTTTGATCCTTATAAAGCATTCGTCTTGGCTCTAAAGTGTTGGGGCATATCTCCACAATGTCACGCGATAGTCCCTTATTATGGTTTAATATATAATCCACATTTGCTTGCGACATACAACCAATAAAATCTGATATCTGATACAACTCATCTTCTTTAGCTCTAAAATACTTATATAGAACGCCTTGTATTCCATTCTTTCTCATCATGCCGAGATCTACAGCATTCTGCGGAAAAATATCCTTTAATAACAAATAGGTTTTTGCATTATTTCTTTTCTTTACATCTTTGATTGCCTTCTGCAATGTTATTGGCGGTGTTGAGTATATTACCAGATTAAATTTGATATTAAAAAAATACTTTCTCACGCCTCTTTGAAATTGTGATTCAAGAAAAAAAGTTGAAATTCCCTTTTCAATAATATTAGTTTTTTGAATGTTGCCTATTTGTAACTTCAGGATCCGACAATTCCCATTTTCAATTAACCTTGTTGGTTGTTTTTTTCTTCTTTCAGTTGGCGAAACAATATAGACTTTATGGTTATCTTTCACAAATTCTCGCAATAAATCAGTGTATATACCTCTTTCTTCGAGTGAATCAAAATCCAATAGGGTTAGAAATAGTATATTCATTCTTAAACTCTCCTTGCAGGAACACCTATGTATGTTCCAGCTTCGGTTAGATCTTTGACAACAACAGCCCCAGCTCCAACATTACAATAGCTTGTTATATTAATGTTATTAACAACTATACTCCCAATACCTAACCAACTACCCTTGCCCACTTTTACCGCCCCGGCCAAATTAGCTCCAGGTGAAATATGGACGTAATCATCGATTAAACTGTCGTGATCAATTGTTGCACCCGTATTAATAATACAGCCCTTTCCAATTGTCGAGCAGCAGTTTATTACTGCTCCAGCCATTACCACTGTCCCTATCTCCAATCTGACTTGTTCTCCGATTACAGCACTGGGATGTATTAATATAGGTATACTATTTCCTTCATCTTCAAGACGCTTTTGCATCTTTTCTCTTGTAGCATTATTTCCAATCCCCACAAATATGTCATAATTTTCGGTATACTTATGCGTCTCCTTTGTGCTGCCTACTATTTCTAACCCCATGGAAGACTTAATACTTTCATTATCGTCCAAGAAAGCAACATTCTTCCATTTATTCATTTTTAATGCAATGTCCGCAGCAACTCTTCCGTGACCGTTTGCACCCATGATGAGAAGCTTTTTTTTCATAGTCCTATGCTTCCCTTTGAACTTCCCTTAAATTTTTCAACCGTCGCGTACGTCTCTGAATTTATTCCTTCTCGGACAAAAACCTTTTTTACCGTCAAAAAAATAATCTTCAAATCTCCTACAAAGCTTATGTTATCAATGTATTGAACATCAAGATTAAATTTTTCTTCCCATCCAATTGTATTTCTCCCATTAACCTGCGCAAAACCAGTTAAACCCGGACGGCTTTGATGTCTGCGACTCTGATGGTCGTTATAAAGAGGTAGATACTCCACTAATAATGGTCTAGGTCCCACTATGGACATATCCCCAACAAGGATATTAATAAGCTCTGGCAGTTCGTCAAGCGATGTAGAACGTAAAAGCCTCCCAAACCTTGTAAGTCGCTCACTATCAGGAAGCCATTCTCCATGCTCATCCTTTGCATCCGACATCGTTCTAAACTTATAAATGGTAAAGATCTTACCATTTAGACCTGGTCGAGCTTGTTTAAAAATAACTGCCCCTCCAAAATTGATTTTTACTAGTAATGCGATTATGACCAGAACCGGTAAAAGAATTATTAGTGCGATTAATGATATGAATAAATCCATCTGTCTTTTTATATATCTTTTATAAATTCTATCTTTACGATAGTCCACTATTGCCTCCATATGCTCTGAATTATTCCTGCAACTCTTTCTAAGTCACTATCAAACATTTTTGTATCAGAAGGCAAGCATAATCCATTCTTAAATAATTCTGTGGAAATATTTTCTCCAATATAGTCATATTTCATAAAATAGGGCTGCAAATGCATCGGCTTCCACACGGGCCTTGATTCAATATTCTCTCGGCCAAGGATCTCCATGACATCAACTGGTCTTACATTGCCTTGCAGTATCACTGAACTCAACCAATAATTTGGTTCATCCCAATCATTGCTTGGCATAAAAGAAATATCTTCAAGTTCCTGCAGCTGGCTCTTGTAGAACTCAAAAATATACTTTTTCTTAGCAACCCTCTGATCCAGCACCTTCAACTGCCCTCTACCAATCCCCGCGACAACATTGCTCATTCGGTAGTTAAATCCAAGCTCACTATGCTGATAATGTCTGGCAGGATCTCTACTTTGGGTAGCCCAAAACCTCGCCTTTGCGATTCTTTCTTCATTATTTGAAACTAGCATTCCTCCACCGGAGGTCGTAATGATTTTATTCCCATTAAAAGAGAAGATGCCATAATCGCCGATCGTCCCGGTATGCTTCCCTTTATAATAAGTACCTAGAGATTCGGCAGCATCTTCTATAACGGTGGCATTATAGCGGCGACAGATTTCCATAATCCTGTCCATGTCCGCAGACAGACCATACAGGTGGACGACAATCACGGCTTTTGCATGCGGATATTTGTGAAAGGCTTGTTCTAACGCTTCGGGACACATGTTCCAGGTCTTATAATCGCTATCGATAAAGACCGGCGTTGCGTTCTGATAAATGATCGGGTTGGCCGTCGCCGAGAAAGTTAAGGTAGGGCAAAAAACGATATCTTCCTCTCCTACACCGGCAGCCTTTAGGGCTAAGTGAATTGCAGCCGTACCGGACGAAAGAGCGGCAGCTGACTTAATTCCAACTTTCTGAGCCAGCTCCCGCTCGAAAGCATCGACATTCTCCCCTAGCGGAGCGATCCAATTGGTCGCAAAGGCTTCTTGTATATACTGCATCTCATAACCTTCATCGCTCATGTGAGGCGAGGAGAGATAGATTCTTTCTTTCATGGTCCTAGCTTCCTTTCGTGGCCATTACGCCGCAATCACGAGAATTACGAGACTTGTTCATACAAAGGAACCAACTGTTCAATCGCTTCCTTCACATCGTCGGCTCCGCCGGCAATGACTCGATTTAGCTTGTTCAGCTCTCTAGCCAAGTCCTCCCGGCTTATCACTTCCGGCTTCCCGATATAAATCCGCTCATGCTGCGTCTTCGACGCACCTTCTTCAGCTGTGAGCAGCTCCTCGAACAGCTTCTCCCCTTCGCGAATACCGGTGAAGTGAATCGGGATATCGATGTAAGGTTCGTAGCCCGAGAGGCGGATAAGATCCTCGGCGAGCTTGAGGATCTGAACCGGCTCCCCCATATCAAGGATAAAAATCTCGCCGCCTTGAGAGATGGCGCCGGCCTGGATGACGAGCTGCACGGCCTCTGGGATGGTCATGAAGTAGCGGACCATCTGCGGGTCGGTGACGGTGACCGGGCCGCCGCGGGCGATCTGAGCCTTGAAGGCCGGGATGACGCTGCCTCTGCTGCCGAGGACGTTGCCGAAACGAACTGACGCAAACCTGGTACGAGATGACGCATTAAGGCTCTGAACATACATCTCTGCAATGCGCTTGGTTGCCCCCATGACGCTGGTTGGGTTGACGGCCTTGTCGGAGGAGACGAGTACGAAGCGCTCTGTTCCATATTTGTCCGCGCAGTCAGCAACATTTTGCGTGCCGAATACGTTATTTTTGACGGCTTCTGCCGGGTTTTTCTCCATTAGGGGGACATGCTTGTGCGCTGCGGCATGGAAGACGACTTGCGGACGGTAAGCGTCGAACACTTCTTCCATCCGCCTGCGATCCTGAATATCCGCGATGATCGGCTCGAACAGCATGCCGGGGAACTTATGTTTCAATTCCATCTCGATGGTGTAAATACTATTTTCGCCGTGTCCCAGGAGCAAGAGCTTGTCCGGAGCGAAGGACGCGACTTGGCGGCACAGCTCGGAGCCGATGGATCCGCCTGCGCCCGTGATCAGGACGACCTTGTTATGTACATAATCCGCGATGCCTTGAAGATCCGTATGCACCGGATCGCGGCCAAGCAGATCTTCGACGTCGACGTTGCGGATGGCACTGACTGAGATCTTGCCTTTAATGAGATCGTTAATGCCAGGAATGATCTTGATCTTAACGCCGCATGCCATACAGAGATTAATAATCTCCGATACTTGGGAGCGCGGTACGGAAGGAATGGCAATAATAATTTCTTTGATCTTAAATACTTCTACCAGCGTAGGCAGATCCGCACGCCCCCCCAACACAGGCAAGCCGTGCATGGTGAGGTTATGCTTGTCTCGCGCGTCATCTACAAAGCCGATTAGCTTGTGATCGTCCATCGCCTGTCCTTTGAACTCTCGGGCGACCAGCGCGCCGCAATCCCCGGCACCATAAATCAAGGTCGGAATACGCCGGTCGACGCCTTTGCCCTGACGAAGACGGATGACCCGCCAGATCACGCGTATACCGCCGATGAGGAGCAGGCTGGTCTCCAGCGTGCGTACGGCGACGGACAGCGGTACCCGAAGATCCGAAACAATGGTCGTAGCGAGAAACGAGAGCCCCCACCCGATCGTAACGGCGACGCACATCGAGAACATTTCGGAGACGCTGGCATACTGCCACATCTTGCGGTACATGCCAAAGTAAGCCATGCTCAGTCCGCACAATACGGAGGAAATGGCACAGTACAAGAACATTTGGTTCGCGTATTGTTCAGGCGCAGGGCCTTCGAATCGGAAGAAATAGGCGCTGCAGATACTGAACCAAATGATGACCAAATCTACGAGAAACAAGATTGCCATCTTCTTCTTGACTGCCATTTACGAGAGCCTCCGCCTTGATCGTTATTTATTTTCCCCGTAATAATAATAGTAGTACCCTTCGCTCTTCTTGCGCTTGATGTTGTTAAGCACGACACCGAGTATGCGAGCTCCGACCTTCTCCAGGTTCGCCTTCGCCTTCATCGCGATGTCCCGCTTCACCTTGCCCTGATCGAGCACCAGCACGTATCCGTCGCACTTGGTCGCAAGCACTTGCGCATCCGTGACGGCCAATAGGGGCGGCGTATCAATCAGGATGATGTCGAACTGTCCCCTCAGCTGATCGATCAATGCGCTCATGCGCTTGGAAGCGAGCATCTCCGCAGGATTGGGCGGAATGGGCCCGGAAGAGATGACGGACAGATTCGGAACATCCGTCGGCTGGATCACATCATCGACCTCAGACTGCTGCGACAATACAGAGGATAGACCTTTTCGGTTCGACAGGTTAAAGGTGTGATGCTCGGTCGGCTTGCGTAGATCCGCGTCGATCAGCAGCGTCCGTCGTTCGGACTGTGCGTAAGTAATCGCCAAGTTCCCGATTGTCGTGGACTTCCCTTCACCAGGGCCCGCCGAAGTCACGGCAATGACCTGCATCCGCTCGTCTACCGAAGAAAAGTCGATACTCGTCCGGAGCGAGCGGTAGGATTCCGATACCGGAGACTTTGCGTTCGTTAGCGTGATAAGAGGCCGCTTACTGCTACTTGCCTGCTGAGACATGATTCAATTCTCCCGCGCTTTTGACTTGAGTAGATCTTCCTGGTGCACCGGCTTGATGTTCGTCGAAGTTCACTCTGGAGATGGAGGCGAGTACTGGCAGTTCCAGGTATTTCTCGACATCCGACTCGGTCTTGATGCTGTCATCCAAGAACTCCAGCAGAAATGCGACGCCAACAGAGAGCATAAGGGAAACAATAAAAGCAATCGCGATATTGAGCGGAATATTGGGCGATATAGGTCCGGGGAGTTGAGCGGGCTCTAGCTTGGCATTGTTGAGGATGGATACGTTCTCTACGTTAAAAATATTCGGGATCTCTTGACGGAAAATCTCGGATACGGCGTTGGCAATCTCGGCGGCTTTCCTGTAAGAGAGGTCCGTAACGCCAACCGTCATTACCTGCGTATTGTTCACTGAGCTGACCTTGATCTTCTCGGCCAACTGTTCGGAAGTCAACTGAAGCTGCGGATAGTTCTGGACGACCTTATCGAGAATCGCAGGCGTCTTGATGATTTCTTTATAGGTCTCGATCATGCGGATATTCGTATTTACGGCATCGCTATTCAATAACGGTTGATTCGTAATCGCCTGCGTGGAGGTCTGATTAACGATAATCTTGGTTGAAGCTTGATAGATCGGGTCCTTTACATAAATACTATATAGACCTGCGGCGACTGTCACGATCAGGACGACCCCGACAATCCACCATAGCCGCTTCCGTATGATCCGGAAGTAGTCTCTCAGGTCCAATTCATTAGTCACGCGAATTCCCTCCAAATGTATGAGTCCCAAGCTGCCACTGATGTCTAAATGCCATAATTCGCCAACAATACCTACTCATAGACAACATCCTCCCCTCGAAACCAAGAGAGGAGGATGCGCCTATTCGTCATACAGCGTAACTAGGATGGGTGAAAAATATTAGGCTTGCGGCTTGAAGTTAATCGCACGATAGATGATGACGGCAGCTTCGGCACGCGTCGCGTTGTCGTTCGGCAGGAACTTGCCGTTAGCGCCGATGATGATGTCGCTGGCAGCAGCCCAAGCTACGCTCGAGCGGAACGCGGAACCGATCTTGCTCGAATCCTTGAATACCGACAGCGCCGCTTCGACATTGTCGATGTCCTTCAGATCTTGCGTTACCTTAAGCGCGCGTGCGATCATCGTTGCCATCTCGGCGCGCGTGATCGTCGCGTTCGGCGCGAACGTCGACGCCGACTTGCCGTTGATGATGCCCTTCTCGGCAGCTACCGCGATGTACGGAGCAGCCCAGTGGGATGCAGGCACGTCAGAGAACTTCGAGGAAGTCGCCAGCGTGTTGTCCAGGTTGAGCGCCGTGATCAGAATCTTGGCGAACTCGGCGCGAGTAATCTTGTCTTGCGGAGCGAAGATGCCGGCAGATTTGCCTTCGATCGCGCCCTTAGCCGCTACGACTTGGATCTGACGACCCGCCCAGCCTTCGACTCTAGCAATATCGTTGAAGGTAACCTTGTTCTCGATAACGACATACTTGGAAAGCTTGTAGCGGTCCTCGTTGATGAAGTCGCCGTCTACGTTGCCGCCTTGGATCGACACGGAGCCGTCGTCTTCGTAACGAGCTACGGAGAGCAGTTCCTTGTCGACGCCGGTCAGGTTCTTGAGCGGCAGGCGAAGCTTGATCGGCTTGTTGAACTCGTGGACAGCCTTGCCGCCGACTTCTAGATCCACGTTGTACACGTCGGATACGACCGACTTGCCGTAAACGCTCGACGAAGCGGATGTTGCGTCCGTTGCTTCAACCGCAACGCCCAACGTAACGGCTTCCGTAAAGGTGCCGGTAGGCAGCGTAGCGCTCATCGGACCGATCTTGACGGCAACGCCGTCAGCCTTGATGTCCGAAGCCAGCGTCCACAGCTCTTGCGGAAGCGAGACGGAAGCGCCGGATTGCGTGATCGTGCCCAGGTCAAGCGTGATTGCGCCAACCTTCAGACCTTCGGCGGAACCGGTTGCGTCAGCAAGTGCCTTCTTGGCGTCGGAGACACCAGATAGGAGCTTGGTCACGTCTGCTGCCGACAACGCTACAGTCGCCTTGCCGTTCACAGTCGATACGAGCTTGGAAGCGTCGATCGATACCAGCTTCTCAATAGCCGTGTTGGCCTTGGAGACGGCTTGATCAATAAGCTTCTGCTTCTCGTCGCCCGTAGCGGCTGCGATCTGGGTCTTCAGCGAAGTCAGGTCGCTTACAAGCGTAACAATGATAGAATCGGTCGTTGGCGTCGGGGTGCCGGTGCCCGTGCCAGGCGTATAGCCGACAATACCCGCAGCATTTTGGTAAGCGAGGTACAGCTCGACGGCAGCCTTGTCAAAGTTGGATTCACCAACAGCGTGACGGAAGTTCAGGAAGACTTGCTTAAAGTCGCTGCCTAGGATTCCATTATCGTTGAGCACATCGCGAATCTTGGAATTGTTCGTTCCATTCAGAATCGCCGTGAAGATCTCGTCGATGAATGCATTACGAGCAGCTACATCAGTAGCGAGCGTCGCCAACTCGGTCGGCGTCTTGCTATTCAGTTTGTTGTTAACGACGGCTTGAAGGCCGGTAGAAGGATCAAACAGGAACGTACTAAGATCATTCAACGTGATGTCCGTTGAAATATTGCGAAGCGCATCCCGGATGCCTTCGTCTTCACGAAGCGCTTCCAGAGCGTAAGTATCTTGGTCGAGCGCAAACTTCGCGATCCCGGCAAAGAGCTTGTCCACATTATCACGATCGTCGGAATCCAGATTCAGCTTGCCTACTACCGGCTCTGTAATTTCTTGTACCGTGTAGACGGTTTGGGTTGTGGAAGGATCACCATAAACGGTGTATGTAAT
Organism: Cohnella sp. GCM10012308; assembly: GCF_042649185.1. Classification (NCBI taxonomy): domain Bacteria; kingdom Bacillati; phylum Bacillota; class Bacilli; order Caryophanales; family Paenibacillaceae; genus Cohnella; species Cohnella sp. GCM10012308. The sequence continues at coordinate 143,890 of NZ_JBHRYU010000007.1, read as the reverse complement.
GCTTGCAACGCTGCTATTACCGAGCTTGACGTCGATGTTGTCGGCTACGTGCGGCGCATAAACGGCGCCTGCAATGCTTTGTTTGACTGCGTTTGCCCAAGTTACGACCTGCGGAATTGGAAATTGAGTGCTTTGTGCATAAGCTACGCTAAATCCCAGCTTCTCAGCGATTCCCTTGTCGCTGAGCGGCAGTCCCGCCAGTGCGGTGAACGTCAAGCTGGCCGCGATCGTGCCGGCAATTACTTTTTTCTTCAATGCCAAGAATCTCACCTCTACCATTTTTTTGTTTTAACAGTGTTAATATTTACTTGCCTTAACAAGTATTCTAACGAATACTTAGAGGCTAGGTCAACTTTTCCTGAGAATATTTGCGAGCTTCATCCATAAACTCTCATTTCGAGCAATCGGAGGATGCGGCGATATGTCACCATTATACAGCACGGCTTCCGCATTTTCTCTAAAAAAAAGCTCAAACTTTTCGCCTAGCATCCGGTTCACTTTGCGGTAACTCTCTTGAAGCAGAAATCCCCGCTTGGTCACATGATGCGCGTCGGAGGATACGAGATGGATGAGCCCTCCCCTGCATAGCAGCCACGACGCCTGCTCGATTCGCTTGCCGAAGGCGCCCAGCAGCGAATGCGTCGTCACCTGGCCGTATGCGCCCGCCGCTACAAGCTCGGCCAGTCGTTCGGGATGGCTGACGATCTCGGCATTGCGCTCGGGATGCGCGATGATCGGCGATAGATTCAATAGCTTGAGCTCATGCAGCAGATCGATTAGACCGCGCGGAATTCTGGAAGTCGGCAGTTCGATTAAAATATACCGCGTACCGGCTAAGGAAAGCAGGTCTCCTCTCGCCCAGGCGTCGAGCAGGTCATCGTGCACCCGGATCTCCTGTCCCGCACGCACCGTCAGCGCGATGCCCTCATCCGCCAGTCGCTCGTTCATGGCTTGCACCGCCGGCGCGATCCTCGGTCCGACGTTGTCATACTCGCCGTTGGCATGATGCGGCGTCGCGATGATCGTCTCGATTCCCTCGGCCGATGCCGCGCGTGCCAATGCCAATGCGTCCTCCCAATCCTGCGCGCCGTCGTCAAGCCCAGGCAAGATATGGGAATGTATATCTATCATCAACCTGTACCCACTTTCGACAAAAATGTAACAGGGGGCGTTATGGCGCCCCCCGACTATTTTACATCAATTCTACGTACTCCAGGAAACGCTTGACGATAATCGCCGCCTGCGCGCGCGTCGCGTTGTCCTTGGGCTTCAACTCCGTCGTCGTAACGCCTTTGATGAGTCCCGTCTTAACGGCTGCCACGACGGCGTCCTTCGCCCAGCTGCTCACGTTGGTCCGGTCCTTATATGCGTTGATCTCCGTGCCGGTGACGGTCGGCATGACGCCCACATACGACATGGCCCGCAGCATCATCGTGGCCATCTCTTCGCGCGTAATCGTAGCGTTCGGTCGAAACTTCCCGTCCGTGCCGCCTTGCACGATGCTCGCCTTTACCGCCGCGCCGATGTAGGCAGCCGAGGTGCCGCCGCTGCCTACGTCGGAGAAACGCGCCGCCGAAGCCGAGCTGCCGTTCAACCCTAGACCGCGCACGATAAACTCGGCGAACTCCCCGCGCGTAATCTTGCGTTCCGGCGCAAAGGCAGCGGCGCTGCTTCCTTTCACGATAAACTTGGAAGCAAGCGAGGCTACGTCAACGCCCGCCCAATGCTTGGTCATATCGCTGAAGAGCGTGATGGGCTTCGCCACGACCGCGTAGAGACTGTTGCTTTTGCGCATGAAGTCCACGCGCAGCGTCGAACCGTTCGCCACCGCATGGGTCGGCACGTAGACGATCTCGCCCGAATCGCCGTCGAGCCGAACGACTGCGGCATCGGAAGCCGAGGTGCCCGAGGCTGGCAGCAAGAAAGTCCTTGTCACGTAAGAGCTGTATTCGTCGATCGCACGTTCGCTTCCGCCCACCTCGATTGAAGCCGTGAAGTCGGCGACCGCGGATTGCGCTTGAATGCCTTTGGCATTTAACGCAGATGCAAGCGTCGTGTTCGACAGCTTCTCGATCTTAAGGACCAAATAAGCGCTGGTCATATCGCCGCCGCTGGTCTGCACTTCCTTGCTGTAATTGATCGCCTTGAGCGGCAGGCTGAAGAGCAGATCGCCGTAGTCCAGCCGGAAGACGGCGGAAGAATTCTGCGTAACGGCACCGGCGAGCGCCATTACAGGAATGGCTACGATCGCGCCGGCTTCGCTCTGCGGAACGCTGAACGAGAGCTGCGGCACGGTCACCGTACCGGCATTAAGCGCCGTGGACACTGCAGAATACGACAGGGTCACCTTATCCCTGTCCAGGTTGTAACGAACAGCCGTCTTGCCCGACACCGTCTGGCTCGCCGCCTTGGAGGCGGCGGACTGATTAAGCAGCAATCCTCCCGCTCCGTCCAACGTTAAGTAATCCGGCAATCCCGCGACAGCTGAAGTGCCATTCGTAACCGCTCGATCGCTGAACGCCGCAACGATCTGACCGGAAGCGTCCTTTAATGCATTGCCGCTAGTCGCATAGCTGACAATGACCGCTTTGCCGGCTGCCACCGGCGCTGTAAGCGTCAGCGTAACTTGAGAGCCGCTGATGCTGATGTTGCTGATGCCGTAAAGTCCGCCATCGGAATTTTTAACGGTGTATTGCGCGACATAAGGAACCGTGGACGGATTCAAGGCTGCGGAATATTGGATCGTGAGCGCGGCCCCGTTTACCGTGATATTCGTAACTGTAGCGGTTACCGTAGAGCCTGCCGTAATCGAATAACCCGTAAACAGCGAAGCTGCGTTCCCCGCAAGATCCTTGATCGGCGTAGAACTCGGAATATAAGTTACGGTAACGGTCTGGTTGACCATCACGGTGGAGGCCAGCGTCAGCGTCACGGTGTTGTTGCTTACGGATACGCCGGTTATCTCCGCGGCCGAGCCGCCTACCAGAACAGAGAAGCTGGATTTGGGCGGTACGGAAGAAGCGAGAAGTCCCTCGTTATAGGAAAGCACGACCGAAGTCCCGGCCACCGTGGCGCCCGTGAGCGAAGGCGGCGTCGTGTCGTTCGTATTTTGCAAATAGAAATCGCTGAACGCGGCCGCCTCGTTGCCCGACAGGTCGGTAAGCTTGTAGCTGCCGGGTGAATAGCTCACAGAAACCGACTGGCTTCCCGCGATCGAGCTGTACAAGCCGAACGTGACGTTGGCGCCGCTCGAAGAGATCGATGCGATGCTTTGCGCCGTACCGTTCACCTTCAGCGTAAACTGACCCGCCGCCGATGAAGAGACGGCCGCCAGCGTCTTGTTGAACGTCAACGTCACGCTGCTGCCGGAGACCACGCCGCTTGACGGACGCGGTTGGGTCGTATCGGCCGTATTTGCGACGTTGGTCGCATTAAAAGCCGGCGCGGCATTGCCCGACAAGTCCTTAAGCGTAACGGCGCCAAGCGTATAGGATACCTTGACGGTCTGTCCTACCGTAACGCCCGATTGCAGCGTCAGGCGCACCTGGGTCCCTTTTACCGAGATCGCATTGATCTGCCGCGGAACGTCGTTAACGGTCACGTAATAGTTGGAGGCGTACGGAATCGAATTCTCGTCCAGCGCTTCATTATAAGTAAGGAGCACGATCGCCGCGCTGTCCATCGTCGCGCTCGAGAGGCCGGGCGCCGTCGTGTCTGTGCCGAGCGTCTGGAACGTCCAGCGATAGTCGTTGAGGATGCCGGGATACGCATTGCCGGCCAGGTCGGTAATGGCGTTCGCGGGAACATTCACGATATAACGGGATGCCCCGGCAAAGTTAGTGCTTGGCGTCAACGTCACGATTCGAGGATCGGAGCTGTCGATCGCGAGCGAGAGAGAGATTCTGACGCTGGCATCGTTCCCTAATACAGCGCTGGCTGTCACGCCTCCAGAGGCGATCCGCACCGGTTCGCTGAAGGTCATGCGAAGAACGGAATTGGGGCGCACGCTGTTGAGCAGCGGGGCCGGATCCGTGGAGACCAGCTCAGGCGGCGTATTGTCCGATGCCACGCGGAAGCGCCAGGTCGTCAAGTCCGAAGTGCCGATGCCCAGATAATAGTTGCCGGACAAATCCGCGAATGCCATCGTACCGATCTGCACCGCGTACGAGGTATTCGGAGACAGCGCAGCGCAAGGCTTGATCGAGATCGTCGCGGTGCCGCCGCCCGTGATCGCGGTCGAAGTGACCGGAATCGAGCAAAAGACCGCGTTGGTATCGGCGTTGCGGATCACAACGTTGCCGGAACCCGGCACGACAGGTTCGCTGAACTGGATAGTGAGCGATCCTGCAGTATCCGTCGTGGAACCGCCGGCCGCCGGAGTCAGCGTTGCAACTGTAGGACGCGTCGTATCCGCGGAAGCCATCGTCGAGAAGTACCAGCCGGAAGGATCCACGATTCCTTCGTAGGAAGCGCCGCCGGTCGTCAATAAAGCGCCGGGATCGATCAATACATAATAAGACGTGTTGCGTGCGAGCGATTGCGACATCGGTACGTTTACCGTTGCGCCGTTGATCGAGATTCTTCCCGAGTTTGCGGCGATCGATTCGACTGTCTCGTTGTTCGATACTTTTTTGACGGTAATGTACCCAGTGTTGCCCGTCTTCATTCCCGTCTGGAATTGAAGCTGCAGCGTAATGGGCGAATCGCCGTTTACGCCCGAGGCGCCGCGAAGCGGATAGGCGAATTGAGGCGCGGCTACATCCGAAGCCGTAGTCGTAAATGACCATATGTAGGAACCGGAAATGCCGGCATATCTGTTGCCGACGGCATCGACAAATGCGCCATTGTCGATAAGAACATCATACTGCGTGCTTGCGACCAATCGAGTCGGCGGCTGGATGCGAATCACGTTCGTACCAGATCCGGTCACGGCGGAAGACAGCACGGAGATGACCTGCGCGTCTTGCGTGTCGCGGCGAACGATCTGAATGCTGCCGGATGCAGCTTGTACCGCTTCATTAAATGTGAGGGTCAGAGCGCCGGTTGCACCCATCGTTCCGTTCTGCAGCGGCGAATAGTTGCTGACCGCAGGAGGCGTCGTATCCGCGGCTACGACATGGAAGTTCCACGCCGTCGCATCCGTGATGCCGCCGAAGTAACCGCTGGCCCCGGTAAAAGCGCCTGGCGTAATTTGGACATAATAATCCAGACCGGCCAGGAGCGTGCCGGAATTAGGATAAATGTTCAGTCGGTTGTTGGGGCTAATCTGCAAATGCGTGGTGTCGGCCGCTACGTCGAAGCTTGCCACCGTATTGTTAGACGCCACTTCCTTAATTAGTACGGAACCGGCGGAGCCGCGATAGATCTGCTCGTCGAACGTGACGGAGAGCTGCGCGTTAGCCGGCACGACCGGGCTGTTGTCTGCGGGTTGAAGTGTGACGATGACAGGACCGCCGCTGGCTGCAAATGCGCCCCCTATCGGACCGAATGTCTGGGCCAGGAGCGTGAGCAATAATAGTACGGGTACGAAACGAAGACGCTGCAATTGCGATTCCTCCAGATCCTAAAGGCATACTGTACTGTATATGTCGGCTCTTGGAAGGTGGAAATTAAGTCTATACGCAAAAACCGCCTCTACGGATTTTTGTCCGTAGAAGCGGCTGCATGTGGAGATCGTATGGAATGATTAAGCCCAAGCGCCGGACTTCAGCAGCTCTACCTTGTCGGTACGCTCCCAAGGTACGTCGATGTCCGTGCGGCCGAAGTGGCCGTAAGCAGCGGTTTGCTTGTAAATCGGACGGCGCAGGTCGAGCATCTTGATGATGCCTGCCGGACGCAGGTCGAAGTTCGAGCGGATCAGCTCGACGAGCTTGTCCTCGGCGATCTTGCCCGTGCCGTAAGTGTCGACGTTGATGGAGACCGGGTTCGCTACGCCGATCGCGTAAGCAAGCTGGATCTCGCACTTGTCGGCAAGTCCGGCAGCGACGATGTTCTTCGCTACGTAGCGCGCTGCGTATGCAGCGGAGCGGTCGACCTTCGTCGGATCCTTGCCGGAGAATGCGCCGCCGCCGTGACGTGCGTATCCGCCGTAGGTGTCGACGATGATCTTGCGGCCGGTGAGGCCCGCATCCCCTTGAGGTCCGCCGATAACAAAGCGTCCCGTCGGGTTGATGAAGAACTTGGTCTCGTCGTCGAGCCATTCTTCAGGCACGACCGGCAGAATGACATGCTTCTTGATGTCCGCTTGGATCTGCTCGAGCGAAGTCTCTTCGGCATGCTGGGTCGAGATAACGATCGTGTCTACGCGAACGGGCTTGCCGTCGACGTACTCGATCGTAACTTGCGTTTTGCCGTCCGGGCGAAGATAAGCAAGCGTCTCGTTCTTGCGCACTTCGGACAGGCGACGCGACAGGCGATGCGCCAGCGCGATCGGTAGCGGCATGAGCTCAGGCGTCTCATTGGTCGCGAAGCCGAACATCAGACCTTGGTCGCCGGCGCCGATGTCGGCGTTCTCGACAAGAACGTCCTTGCCGTCGCGGCTCTCGATGGCTGCGTTAACGCCTTGCGCGATGTCGGCCGACTGCTCGTTGAGCGACGTCAGGACTGCGCAAGTCGTGGAGTCAAAGCCGTATTTAGCGCGGGTATAGCCGATCTCGCGAATCGTCTTGCGGGCGATCGACGAGATGTCGATGAAGTCCGCGGAGCTGGAGATCTCGCCGATAACGAGTACGAGACCCGTAGCAACGGATACTTCGCAAGCGACGCGCGCGTATGGATCAGCCGCAAGGAATGCGTCTAGCACCGCGTCTGAGATTTGATCGCAAATTTTGTCCGGATGGCCTTCCGTGACCGATTCGGACGTGAAGAGATGCCGGCCCTTAATCGTCGACAATATCTTCAACCTCCCCTACACAAAAAATGAACCTTTTCCGGTAGGAAAAGGTTGTTAGACAGACCTTCTGATTAATGATACCGGAATTGTCGAGGGGTGTCAATGAGCGGAAAATACAGTCGAGCCTTTTGTCAACTGGTTATTATCCAACAGTTAAATCAGCGATTGCTGCGCTTGCTGGATCAACCTTTTCGTGACGCCACCGCCGACCGCACCCGCTTCGCGCGAAGTGAGGTTGCCCAAATACTGCGAACCGCCTCCGCCAGCCGAGAATGCGCCGAGATCCCCCGCGAATTCCGTATCCCCTGCACCGGCTGCACCACCGTATTGACCAAAGTCGACGCCGAGCTCCGTTGCGATCTCATACTTCAATGCCTGCAGCGCCTTCGCGCTCTCCGGAACCAACTTGCGATTGCTTCTGCTTGCCATTTTCCCATGCACCTCCGTTGAATTTGACAGACCTAGTATGACCAGGTCCGCTTCGCCGGAGGCGTATGAGTTAATGGGTTAAGCGGAAAATTACAACTATGCAGCTACTACTGTCCTCTGTATGCTCCACTAGCAATTCTCTGCATCCATTTCTGATTGCTGAGATACCATTTAACCGTAGTACTGATTCCCGATTCGTAATCGTACATCGGTTTCCAGCCGAGTTCGCGACGAATTTTGTCGGCATTGATTGCATATCTGCGATCATGCCCTAGCCGGTCGGTAACATAATTAATTAACGTTTCAGGTTTGTTTAACTCGGATAATATTTTCTTGACGACTGCAATATTCGTTCGCTCATTGTTGCCCCCGACGTTATATATCTCGCCGTTTACTCCTTTATGCAATACCAAGTCGATGGCACTGCAATGATCTTCAACATAGAGCCAGTCACGTATGTTTAGACCATCTCCGTACACAGGTAAAAAGTTGTCTGATAGTGCATTTTGGATCATAAGTGGAATAAGCTTTTCCGGAAATTGGAAGGGGCCGTAATTATTTGAACAACGAGTGATATTGACGGAAAGGCTATACGTTTCATGATAGGCTCGCACCAGCAAATCAGCGCCGGCCTTAGTGGCCGAGTAGGGGCTATTAGGTGCTATCGGTGAAGATTCAGTAAATAATCCTTCATCGCCTAAGGTGCCGTACACTTCGTCAGTAGATACTTGAATATATTTTTTTACTTTATGCTTCAAGGAGAGGTTAAGTAAATTCTGCGTCCCTTGAATGTTGCTATGAATAAAAATCTCTGGCTGTTCAATGCTTCTATCCACATGAGACTCTGCGGCAAAATTAATGATAGCATCTATTTCCTGCTCAAAAATTTGCCCCATTGCGATCGGATCAGCTATATCCGCTTTAAAAAAGGAATGGCGCGCATCTCCTTCAACACCGGACAGGTTATCCATATTTCCTGCATAAGTTAGAAGATCAACGTTGATAATTTGATAATTTGGATAACGGTTCAGCATATAGTGAACAAAATTGCTCCCAATAAATCCCGCCCCACCTGTAACTAGCAGCTTCAAAGCGTTCACCCTTTAAAATTAATATATAAAATTATAATCAGCTTGGTCCAACGGAGGGGCGACGCGATCTTTTTCGGAAAGCACGGGTTCCCTGAAGGGCCACTCAATATTCAATTTTGGGTCGTTCCACAGTATTCCACGATCATGCTCTGCCGAATATAGTTCATCGACTTTATAAATGACTTGCGTATCAGACGTCAAGGTGCAAAAGCCATGTGCAAATCCTTTTGGAACTAGAAGCTGTCTTTTATTGGCTGCCGAAAGTTCAAACCCTTCCCACCTACCAAATGTCGGAGAGCCCCGTCGTATATCAACGACCACATCCCAAATGGACCCCGCAACTACTCTGACCAGTTTGGTCTGGGCTCTAGGGTTCAGTTGATAATGCATTCCTCTAATCACACCTTGTTGGACCGACAAGGAATGATTGTCTTGAATAAAATTCATATCGATCCCGTTTTTAATGAAAAGTTCGTAATTATAACTTTCCATAAAAAAACCTCGGTGATCTTCATGCACTTTTGGTTCAATAAGTAAAACACCTTCTAATTTCCCTTTAATTACGTTCAAATTATTTCACCTTTTCAATGTGAATATGATGTAATTGCAAATAATTCTAACTTATGCATCTTCGGACCATCTTGCCTTTTCTTTTATTTTTTTTCGCTTATTTTTTTGTTCTTTAATGATTTTAGGCAGGACCGCGAGACTGGTGAAAACTTTGGGATCTTTCCATAATAAGTACGCGTGAAACAACAGTTCGTACATAAGTTGAATAGGCAGCTTTAAGATCCAACCGACCGTAAAATTTTCATTGTTAATCAACATTCGATAACGATTGTGATAAGAATGAACACGAACAAATATAGGAATATGGCTTCTACTGGAAAATGAGCCCCAATTTCGTTCATGGGTGGCAATTGCGCTTTGGACATATCGGGACTTCCATCCAAAGCGTTGGGCACGCCACGCAACGTCCACGTCCTCCTTGTAAGCAAAAAAAAGGGCGTCAAAAAATTCTTCATCAATAGAAATATGCTCGATCATTCGCCGTGCATACATCGCAGCTGCTCCTGACACCCCAAATATATCAGTGTCTTTCAAAAAATCTTTTCGATTTTTTCCTGCACCTCGATCCTTGGCTCGTCTAAGCCAATTCATTTCCAAACCAGTCGAATCAATGATCTGCGGACGGGATGCGAGAAGCAAACATCCCGTTGCGCTACCATACTCACTATGATCCTCAAGGAAGTTGACTAATTGCGAAATATAATTGGGGCTCAGAATAACGTCAGGATTCAACACAAGATAATAATCCGATTCGACAGAATTGATCGCCTGATTCTGACCCTCCGCGAAACCGACGTTAATCTTATTCTCGATGATCCGTATTTTTTCGTATTGACTCATCAAAGATAACGTTGCATCCGTCGATGCATTATCGACCACCACTACATCGATTCGTGGCCATCCCTGATTAAAAACAGCGTCTAAGCATTCATTTATGCATTTCTGACTATTATACGTCACTATGCATATGGTTACGCTTGGTAGATAAAGTACTCCATTCATCATTAACACCTTATTATTACGGCCTTTAGCCATTATATCTTATTTTTTTCGCCATCTCTATTACTGTACAATAAGGTCATAAAGTCTGTTAATGCTTCTCGCCATGAACGAAGCGCACCAAACCCATTGCACTCTAATGCGATAGAATCCATAACAGAGTAATGGGGACGTTTGGCCTTTTGCGGATATTCGGAAGAATCACATGGCTTAATCTCGGCATTGATCGTTAAAGAATATGAACGCATTTCTTCTTCTATGGCTCTGGCAAATTCATACCATGAACAATCGCCACTATTTGTAACATGATAAGTCCCGTAGTATTCTGTATCGACTAGTTCCAGCAGCTTTTGCGCGAGATCTTTGGTATACGTTGGAGATCCTCGTTGATCATTCACGACTTGCAATCTAGATGTGGATTGTATTAATTTAATCATTGATTTTACAAAATTTTGCCCGTAAGCTCCAAAAACCCAGGAAGTTCTCACAATGTATAATTTTGTAATTAGATTTTGTACTAAGATTTCTCCAGCTCTTTTGGAATGTCCATATATATTTAATGGAGACGTATTCTCATACTCATGATAGGGGATCTCTCGTGCACCGTCGAACACGTAGTCGGTACTAATATAAACCAACTTAATTGCAGCTTTTGACGCAGCCAGCGCAATATTCCGACTACCAAATGCATTTATCTTAAATGCATCGGTGACTTGAGTTTCGGCTTCATCCACAGCTGTAAATGCTGCACAATGGAAAATAACATCCGGCTTTTCGTTTTGAACGATCGAAAAACATTCCTCTAAATTGGTAATGTCCAATTCATTCCTTCCAACAGCAACTACCTCATGCCCTCTTTCTTTTGCGATGTGATATAATTCTCGTCCTAACTGGCCTTGCCCGCCCGTCACAAGAACCTTCATCGCTTTATCTCCTCTAAAAGTCCCTTAATACAGTTATTTATACATCGCCTCCTAAAGAAAAAGACCACAAATCAACATTGGTTTGTGGTTCATTAAAACATGATTAAAAAAGGAGCTCACCGCAAAATGATGAATCTGCTTTTTTGCCAAGTCGATTATATTTCGTCCATTCGTAAATCTGCACTCCCCACAGATCCGGTCGCATACCTACGAAACGAATATAGTATGTCTGCTCAGCGGAACCCTCCAACTCGTCAAAGCTAAATTCTGTTTGAACTTCATGATGAATTATAGCATCTCTAGAATGAACTGATCTTAGTATACGCATTTCAGAGTCCAAGATCTCCAGCGCTACACTATGGACCAAAGGCGGCGATTGGAAGTTCAAGAAAATAGCTTTAAGGCCTTTCCATTTATTCGTTTTAGGGTGGACCTTATAAAAAATGATATCCTTCCAGCCGATAGATTGACTTTTATTTAGCACGTAATCATTGAGATCTTTATTGGATTGGAGGATATTTTGTGCCACAAGAGTTTTACAAGAATCATTGATAAAAAGACTTAAATCATTCCACTTATTATTTAGAATCCTTTTCCCCCTCTCTCTTACGCGATTCCATTTGTTACTTTCAAGAGCAACAAGACTTGTCCAGATGCTCTTTGCACTGCCTGGATCTAATGATGTAGCATTCACTTCGTTGACGGTTCTGTAAGACTCCTCAGCCGTATTATCAATTGATGGTTCTTTTTTTAATTTCCCTATTTCATTTTGTAACAACTTTAAGCCATCTTTGAGTTCAGCTAAGTGGCCTTCTAGGTTTCGGGTAAAATACTCCCGTTGGCTTTCCTCCGCTATTTTTCTTTCAGAGTCCGCTGCTTGCTTTGCTAATTCAGCTGAATGAAGCTTGATCACATTTTGTTCGTTTAATTCTCTTAATCGTCTGAGCGTGACATGCTGCGGTTCTTCCAACGGCCCAGTTTGGATATCTAATAATTCAACTTTTGATATGTCTTCTTTAACGACCACTAGATGAATTAAGATTTGATCAACGACATTAAAACTGTGTTGACGAGCGCTTCTCTTTGCTTCTTCGGAAAGAGCCTGATATTCCGGAAAATAAAAATACTCCATTTTGATACATCGGAAATCCATTTTCAGATTGCTATTATCACTGCTACCGAGCCCCCAAGCTACTGCATGAGGAAAATAATAATCTTCTTCGGGTATTAAAGACTCAGGATCGTTAGTAAAAAAGCGAGCCGTATGTTCATTAAACGCGTGCTTGTGGTAGGGATTGGCTACGTTTAAGCTCGTTTGATAGTAAGGCGCTGCAATCACAACGATAGCCTTATGTTGGCATACTCGATAAATTTCTTCCATAGTTTCCATTAAGTCACCAACATGTTCAAGCGAATGCGAAGCTATCAGGTAAGTGACTGAATTTTCTTCTAAAGGCAGCCCCTCGTCAATGTCGCATACAATCTGAGTATCTGGCGTTTGAAAGCGATCTATTCCGACATAGCCTGGCTGCTTATTATATCCGCACCCTAAGTCAATTTTCATCCTTGCTCTCCTTCAAGCACATAATGATAAATAGATTCACCTATAGGTTGCTTTCCTCTAACTGCAATTAGAATACGAGCATCAGTATTTTCTAAACATATGCTGACCATTAAGTTAGCTTGTTTTGTATGCGTTAGGGGACTTATGAGATAAAAATCATAATATGCTTCATCTGGCTTTATCGTTATTGTGTACTTTTTACTGAAAAGTTCAAGATCTTTTCTATTATTAGATTGAATGCCTATAGTCAGTGATGTCGTAGTTGCTATTTTGCTCTTTAAATAAAGCCGAAGACCAATCAAGTTTGGCAAGAGCCCATATAAAGGGAATCGGTATTTTTCTCGCAATGCGATATACTTTTTATCCTTATTATTGCTTCCCGGATAAATTTCCGTAAAAATATGACGAGATTCCACACCTCTTTCCTGCTTGTAACTCCTAGCCTGTAGATGATTTGCATTGTAAAAATGAGAAAGTGTACGAATATAAACATCCAGTAAATCAGCTTCTGAAGAATTAGTAGAAGTTTTGTTCTGAATATAGTGATAGGTACGGAACATCTCGCCCAGAACATAAGCAATTTTGTGCCGATGACAATACCATTGTATTAACGTATTGGACGTAAGATCGTGTACCAATCCAACCTCAGAATCTCTGATCCAAGCTTCGTTTATCTCCTCAATGATTTCGATATCAGCTTGTCGACACCAATCAATGATTGAAGGGATATGTTCATCTATTGAAACCATGACGTGGTAGTTGTACTGCTTTAATCGTGTCATTGTTTCTTTAATTTCTTCCCAGTAGTGCTTGGTGCAAATAAAAACAAAGTTTTTGTTTATTTTATTAGCTATATGATTTAAACTTGCCCATTTAAGCATAAGCTTGAATTGATCTACCTGGCTTTCAGTCGAGTATGATTCTTCAATCGTCGTGAGGGCATTTTGATATATTTGATCTAACGATTCTTGGTCCATAGAAATGATGTGCCGAATTTTGTTGTACAAGGCTCCCTTATGATAGTCAATCATGAACCCATTATGCCCATCTTTTATAAGAGCGGATACGACTTTATTTGAAAATATACCGATGGCTCCAGCAGCGCCAGACTCTAACATTTTTATATTACTTTTATCGTTTTTAAATTCTACTTCTTCTAATGGGGATAAAATCAAATGAACATTTAGCTCTCTTAGCATGCTCAAATAACTACCGTAACGTTGAACACGAGGGACGAAGTGTATATTATTTTGAGATTGCTCAAAGGGCTCCATACCGATGAAATAAACCGCAACGGTTGTCTCATAGTTTGAAGCCAGATTCCGGATTTCTTCATAAAAGTACTTAAACTCTTCGGTTCTTGAATCGCTGCCTATCCAGGCTATATTCCAAACGCCGCTCCATGCGGAGCGTTGCGCCTTAAGCTCGCCAAGTGGAATGTTGGTACTTAATTGGTAGACAGACTTGTTTAACGCCGCAGTATCTCTAGAAATACCGTTAGTTGTGGAGTAAACCATATCGGCGAAACTTATGTAATTTTGAATTGTCTTATAAGCTTCCGAGTTTGGTCTGTAGGCTGCATACTCGTTTCGATTCAATAAATGTAGCTTTAGCAAATTATCGTCCAATAAATAAACCATCGGTCTATTAGCGATAAGATAGTCTATCTCCGGTATTTTGTAAACAATTCGCTGGAGAACCACTATATCAGCATATTCAATTATCCTATGATCTAGATGGTTTAGAGTGATATACATAAAATTGTATTCACCCTTAAGTTTCTTTGCGAAATTTTCTAGTGTTATTTCCGTAGTTGCATTATAATCCGACATGATTACTGCAATATTTAAGGCTTGCTTCGGGAACGCCACATATTCTTCTAAGCCATTCTTACGTTGATGTGCATACCAATGTAATAAGTGCTCGTCATAGATAAGTTGTTGGATTTCACTTTTATTAATGAAGTCTAAGCGGTCAACAACATACTCATGAATAGCATCAAGTCTTAGAAGTGTATTTCTTTCTTCATTTATGTTTTGAATATATTTAAAAATAGATTGATCAAGAACCACCGTTCTTCCTAGCGAATCCTCTTGGTTACCTTCAACCAGACTAACGATAGCATTGACGTGGACGATATTAATGTGCTCTGACCATCGGCACCAAAGGTCCCAGTCGCAAAGTCGCTTCATTGTCACATGACAATCGTAGCCACCGTATAAATAAGGAATGTCTTTAGAATGAAGTACAGTGTTATTGGCAATCGTGTTTGTCGCTTTTAAAAGATTATAATCAAAAGTGTCACCGAATATTATCTCCGCTTTGTTTAGTAGATCTTTAAATCTACACTTTCCGTATACCAACGTAGGTTTATTCTCTTTAACAATTACGCCATATAGCAATTCTAATGCATCGTCATACCACTGATCGTCGTCGAATTGATAAGCGATATATGCTCCACGCGCTTGTATGATTCCTTGGTTTACTCTTAAGGCAGGAAGCCCCGAATTTACGTTATTTCGAATGTAGACGACTCGGGGATCGTTTTCAATGTATTCCATGACAACTTGCCTAGTTCTATCCACGGATCCGTCATCAACGATGATTAATTCAATCTCACGAAAAGTTTGATTAAGGACCGATTCAATAGACCTGCTTAAAAGTCCATTATCCCCTCTGCAATAAGTAGGTAATATGACGCTGATCTTGGGAGCTTCTATAAGATTTTCAGAGTGATACAGCTCGACTTGCTTAAGGAAATGACTTACCTTAATCATTAGGAATCTCCTTCACTGGTGGTTCAGCAGCACTCGCTAAGTAACGCTCGACTACTTCCTCCGGGGTTCCCAGCATTTTAATTTCACCTTTTTCGAGCCAAATACACTTATTACAAAATTCAAAAACGGAAGGCATACTATGCGTCACGAATACAAGAATCTTCACTCTATCTACTAATTCATTCATGCGGCGCTGTGCCTTGGCTAAAAACTTTGCATCACCGGCTGCAATAACCTCATCCAAAAGCAGAATATCAGGCTCAATTGCTGTCGATATTGAAAAGGCTAGACGTATGAACATTCCTGATGAGTAATATTTCACAGGTATATTAAGATGATCGCCTAATTCACTGAACTCTGCGATTTCATTAAGTTTTTTAGAAATTTGTTTCGGCGTTTCTCCTAGCATTAACCCGCGCAATCGAATATTATCCCAGCCGCTGGCCTCCATCTCAAAACCAGTTGCTAATTCAAATAAACTGGCCATTCTTCCTTCAACCTTCATGCTGCCGCTAACCGGGGGATAAATGCCCGCTATGACCTTCAGAAATGTGCTTTTCCCCGCTCCATTGTGCCCTACAATACCAAGACGGTCTCCATCCTTTAAATCCAGGTCGATATTTTTTAGTGCATGAATGACCTTGCTTTGCACTAACGGTTCACGTCTTTTGGTCATTCCGATTACAAGATCCTTTAAGCTTCGATCGTTATGGATCTGGTATTTAAGATTGATTTGGCTCATACGGATAAAGCTCATTTATATTTCACCTTTTTCACAATTTAAACGTTATTTTTCTACCGATAACGGAGATTAACGTAATTGCAATAATGACGAGAAGCGAGGTAATTCCGATCGCAATCAGCCATGTATTTAGCTCGATCCCGCCTTTACCCAGGAGCGGATTTCGAACAATTTCTATTAGATAGTACATGGGATTATACAAATAAACCCATTCAAAATTTTGTTCCTTTAGCATCTCAGGTTTATAAATAATCGGGCTGAAGTAGAAGAGACCCTGTACCGCCAAAGATTGCAATGGCTGAAAATCACGAACGTATAAATTAATAATAGCCGAAATGGTGGCCCAGGCGGAACAAAACAAAAACCAAATTAATGTTGCGGGGACTAACATAAACATACGAATACTAAAACTTTCTGGGTCCAAAAAGACATAGATTAAGAAAAATGCCGCAATGGAGATCCCGAAATTAAACAAATTCAGGAGGCTTACACGGAGTGGGAAAATCTCAATCGGAACCTGCGTTTGCTTTATATATCCCTGAGAGCCCAAAAAAGAAATGGCTCCTCCTTCTGCAGAGGAAGTAAAAAAAATCCACGGTAGAAGACCCGAAAAAAGGTAGGGAATAAATTCGATAAGTGGCGTCTTGAACACAATCGAATACACAAACCCTATAATCGACACTAGCCCCAGCGGCGTAAGGAAATTCCAAGCAACACCAAGCAATGAATTTCGATATCGGCTCTTTAAATCCTGGCCCACAAGGCTCAATAATACATATCTTCCGCGGTAAATTTGTCTAAAATACAATCTGATCACCACTTTTTATTTATCCTGGACCAGCTTTTTCGAGCAATGATTGGAATGGCTCTCAATCCATTGTTTTTAATTACCATAATAGCTTTGTATATAAGTACGCTCTTAATTTTTCTTTTTAACTTAACAGAAGATACCTTCACTGTCGGAGCAATATGGGTCATCATTTGAGGAATACACTGCTTAATTTCGATGGCAATATGTTCACTTGTGAAAGCGCTATTCAACTGTTCGAAAGCATTTCTCTTAATCTTGTTCCGTAACTCCTCGTCCTCAATTAACTTACTAATTCCTTTAATCCAAGAATCCGGATCATTATTAATCAAAAGCCCGTTAGTATTATGTCGTATTACAAAACGATAGGGGTCGACGTTTGAATAAATGCCAGCAGCCTCAATTGCACCATATTCCAAGAACTTGTTAAAGTACTTACACGCATGAAATTCCGTTTCTGGTAGTGGCGCTAAACCAATATCCCATGCTCGTTCTTTTAGCTTTTCTCTGTAACTATCGTGATTATTCTCATATGGTATATAGTAACAGCTGTCATTTTCAAAGTTAAACTTTGGCGATGCGCCGAAAAACTCAAATTGTATTTTTCCTGAATATACTTGAAGAAGCTTCTCTACTACAATCGACATCTGCTGCTGCAAATAAGGACTGTGGTCAATGCTTCCGGCAAATCCGATTCTAATTTTTTCTGTACCTCTCACTCTTTCTTTAACATTCCCCAAAAGCATAGCTGGCGCATTTACAATAGCCGTTTTCGAGGTTTTAACGAAGGTTTCATACTTACGGGCGATATTTGAATTCGTCGTCCACAACATATCTGAAGAAGCCATCAACTTCATCATTTGCGACCGGATTTCAGAATTATTGTAATATAAGAACGATGCAGAGCTCTTCGGTATGTGTAGTAAATCATCATCGAGAAAATAGATTATATATTTTCCGAGGCGCTTGCTTTCCACGATAATTTGGACATCAACAGACTCACTTCCACGAATACAAATTACAGTGTCTGCCCATGCAAGGTCCTGATTCTCGATTTGCAGAGATTCCTTAAAGCGGAACTCGACGTCCCCACTTCCCTCCAACGCCTTCAGAGGAGTAATAACCCCCACTAAAGCAGAAGGGGTTTCTCTAATACAGAACGCCAATACCTTAGGTTTCATCATAACCCAACCATTTTTCCATTCTTATAATTTTTCTTCCATTATGTATGTATTCGCCTTGAAAGTGAAAACCACATTTTTCATATAATTTCGCCGCTACTTTATTTGTTTGTAGTACTTCCAGTACAATTCGATTTGCTTCCAATTCATTTAAAGATAGATCAGTCAAAAGAAAAACAACCTTTTTAGCAATCCCTTTGCCACGCATTTCAGGCACCAACAGCAACCTGCCAAACTCAATCGTTTTATTTTGTAAGTCATGGTTATAAAGCGCAACCACGCCGACCTTTTGCCCTTCCCATATAATCATAAACATATAATCGTTCTCTTTATTTAAATAGCTAAGATACCACTTTTCTTGTTGTTCACTCGAGATTTCGGTAGAATTCAAAAAGTAGAATCGTGCCCATTCAGAATTTCGCCATATTCTCATAATCTCCAGATCACTATGCCTAATAGGTTCTATGGTTAGATTATGATCTTGAATTTTATAAAGATGGTCCATTATTAATCTCCTTTTTCATATAAGCTTCCAAGGAGTCTTCCCAACTTAACATTCGCCTGCCTAATGACTGTTCAATTAGTTGACTGTCCAATGCAGAGAATAAAGGTCTCTCAGCATTATGTATCGTGTCTGAAGTTTTTATCGCTTTAACGTCAGCGGAGATCCCGGCGAGTGACAATATTTTTTCCGCAAAGTCGAATCTCGAGCAGTAGCCTAGTCCACTGCAATGGTACAAGCCTGATAACTTAACTCTCATTGCTAATTCTACTTGCAGAGCTAAATCTAAAGTACAAGTTGGATTCCCGATCTGATCATCAACGACCTGAAGAAGACTTCCCTGTTTTGCACGGGCAAGCACAGCATTGACGAAGCTTCTTCCACTTCCTCCATAGAGCCATGACGTCCTAATAATTAAGTAATCGTCGTGGCATTCCATAATTCTTTTCTCGCCCTCAACCTTAGTCCGGCCATAGTGATTGATTGGATTCGTTGGATCAGTTTCTATATAAGGCTTATCAGTCCTGCCATCGAAAACGTAATCGCTGGAGAAATGAAGAAGCGCGCAACGGTGTTCATTTGCAACTTCTGCAAGATTACGAGGCCCTAGTTCATTAATTAACTCTGCTCTGGATCTATCAATTTCAGCTTCATCCACATTATTATAAGCTGCACAATTAATAATCCAATCAGGTTTATAAGCTTTAATACGTTTGTTAAGTTGGTTCTTATTCAAAATATCCATCTCATCAGAAGTACAAGACATTACCCTGTACTTCCGATCAAGTAGTTTATTTAGTTCTCTTCCTAATTGTCCGTTGCCCCCGGCAATTAACACTTTCAGAACCATAACCTCCTACTACTTGTGATGAATTAAGGATTTCAGGTATCGGCCATATTGTGTTTTCAATAAAGGCTCTGCTAAACGTATTAGTTGCTCTTCAGATATCCAGTTATTGAGATAGGCGATTTCCTCGATACATGCAATATAGCTTCCTTGTCGCTTTTGAACTGCAGCAACAAAGTTACAGGCGTCCAGCATTGAATCAGGATTCCCCGTATCCAGCCATGCCATCCCTCTACCAAGTAAATTAACCGTCAATTGATTATCTTTAAGATAATTAAGATTAAGATCCGTTATCTCAAGCTCTCCTCTATCGGACGGCTTTAGGGCTAGTGCTCTTTCCGAAACTGTCTCATCGTAAAAATATAGCCCCGGTACAGCATAATTTGATTTGGGCTTGACTGGCTTCTCTTCTATTGAAAGCACGGATCCGGATGCGCTGAACTCCACTACACCATATGCGCTTGGATCCTGAACATAATATCCGAAGATGACTGCCCCTTTCTCAAAGGAGCCTGCCTTCTTTAGGTTTCCTGTCAATCCCTGCCCCCAAAAGATATTGTCACCAAGTACCATTGCCACTTTGTCGTCTTTAATGAAGTTCTTACCAATAATAAATGCTTCAGCGAGTCCATTGGGCTCTTCCTGTACGGCGTACTCAAATTGCATTCCAAGTGCGTCCCCACGTCCAAATAATTCAATAAACCCAGGCAAGTCACGTGCGGTTGAGATGATGAGCACCTCACGAATTCCTGCAAGCATTAACGTAGAAAGCGGATAGTATATCATAGGTTTATCAAATACCGGAACCATTTGCTTAGAAAGCGCCTTGGTAATTGGATAAAGCCTTGTACCTGAACCGCCCGCCAAAATAATACCCTTCATTCTATGTTCTATCCTTCCCACAAAAGTCATGAAACATATCCGCTCGTTTAGGCATATTTAATTACCATACTGGAAACATAATCCACATCTTGCTTGGACAATTGCAAGTGCATTGGCAACGAAAGAATTCTTTCAGATAGACGATGGCTGTTAGGACATGTCCCTTTGGCGTAGCTGTACATGCCGTACTCTGTATTATCTCTGTAATGTACACCAGGATAGATATCGCTCTCGTTCAAAGCAAGAAGCAGCTCATCCCTACGATCTACCTCTATGACAAATAAATGTCGCGACGACTCACAGTCTTCTGCCACCGGCACTGCTTTAATATGAGGTTGATCCTTAAAGTTGTAATTGTACCATTGAGCAAGCTGTCTACGGTAAGCATTATCTTGATCAAGATATTTTAGCTGAACCAATCCGATTCCAGCCATTATAGAATTCCCGTGATATTTGTAACCCACGTGCTCTACATCATACTTCCATTTGTATGCACCTTTATTATTAGAGCGCGCATATGTATCTTTATTAATCCCTAACCAAGTTAACTTACGGCAAAGTTCATCATGACCCTCTTCTCTGAAGCATATCATCCCAGAATCAGCCGTCGGAAGATTTTTAACAGCTTGGAAAGAGTACACAACAACATCTGCCTCACGCCCCGGAACTTGACCATCAAGACGAGTCCCTGCCATGTGGGCTGCATCTAAAATCAACTTCAGTTTATATTTTTCACATAGCGCTACTATTTCTTTGTATCTTCCTGTATTTCCTCCGATTCCAACAAACATGATTGCACGCGTTTTAGGTGAAATTTTACGTTCTACGTCTTTCGGATCTAGACACAAAAATTCGTCAACATCAGCAAAAACAGGGTTGAGATCCTCGTACAGTATTGCATGATTGGTTGAAACAAAGGTTAAAGGAGTTGTAATAACCTCGTCTTGGTCGTCCCAACCGTTGGCATTCTTCAAAACCTTGAGAGCCAGACTCAACCCTACTGTTGCAGAATTTATAAAATGAGCGTGTGGTAGACTAGTGAATTCCTTCCATTTATTCTCAAACTCTACTGTTTTAAATCCTAGGCCTGTCCATCCCTTTTCCAAGCATTCTCTAATCTCTGCCAAACATTCTTCCACTCTAAAAGTCGGTGTAAATAGTTGGATTGTCATTTCATTAGATCCTCCTAAATATAATAAACTAACTTAGTTGATACTTGCCTCGCACCAAAACCGTCAATCCATTCTTCTGCCTTGGATCCGGCTCAACTCCTCTGCCGTCCCGAGGGAATAGGATCAAATGGTTTGTCGCAATTGGCGAACCAGAAGCGATATCTGCACCGGCCGTGAGATCGGATAGACCGTTCGAATCCGAGCTGTAGGCGACGGCTTTGCCTGTCCGCACAACAATCTCTCCGCCGGCACTGACCATTAATTTAGCCCCAAGTGGAATTGTCACAACTTCTAGCTTTGTTGCGTCCTCCGGAGTTGAGTTACCACCTGAATTTTCGCCACTCTTTAATTCTGCGATCTTCTGATCTACATAACTCTTCGTCACGATCGGATCATCCGAAAGCCCCGGTGTTGTCTGCTGAACGTCGGCGTAAGCAGATTGATACCAGTTAACGCCTCCTGCGACAATAGCAGCTGTGACAAGAATGCCAAAAGTCTTGGTATATCGATTCATGATGACCTTCCCTTCATGCTCAATGGTTGCTGACCGATTGTGCCTCTGCCTTAAAAATAAAGGGGTCTCGCACGATCTGAGATTTATCGTAATTGGACCAAAAGTCCGGGTGCATGCTGAAGCGTCTCCTGAACATGACCGGAAGCTGCTTGTATGATACGCCCAGTCGATATCCCGCGTACTTTGCAGCAGCCTCACCGATCCATTTGGGAATCCATCTCCAGTTCCCTTGTTTCCATAAGCGCCCTAGTTGCTCCTTGACTAGTTTCCCGCCTTCTTTTTCCGCTCGTGCATATTGGAAAATCCACTCGTTCATTCGCATAGACACGCCAATATCGAAGTTGCGTTTAAACTGCTTTTTTAGACTGTAATCGTGAGAATGAATGACACTGGCGCGCGGGTTATAAACGACGGCAAAACCGTTGGTAATGCATTTGGCCGCAATCATCATATCTTCATTAAGAATAATCGGAGCAGGAAAGCCACCCAACTGAATGAACGTATCTCTGCGTATGGCCGAGCACACATTGGTGAAGAAAAAGAGCTTGATGCCAAAACGCTCCAAATCGGCAAGCGTTTTATGAATATACAGTTCGGGATAGTTAATATCACGGGTCATCCGCTCTAGTACGTTGGACTCGGCTCTTGCAATCTGTCTTCCGCACACTGCCGCAACCTTCGTGTCCGCGAAGGGCGCAATGATTTCTTCTAAGAATCTTTCATGCTGAGGTACCGCATCCTGGGTCATATACACGAGTACGTCGCCCGTAGCATTCTGCGCAGCTAGGTTTCTCGTGCCGCCGTGATCGAACGCCTTGCGCTCTACCGACATGACTCTTGCACCGAGTCTCTTAGCGAGCAGAAGCGTACCATCATTTGAACGAGAGTCTACGACGATTATTTCATGCGGCCGCACCGTTTGTTCCTGCAGCTTGCCGATTAACTTGACTAGGTATTTCTCCGCGTTCAACGTCGGCAGAATAACTGATATTTTCACCGTTATCCCTCCTTTCTATTTGAGCTGCTCTAGTTGGCTCGCTTCGTTTTCATCAGCTGCAATTAATTTATCATATAAAGCCTGATCGTCTTGGCCTTGCTTGCGTAATGCGGCCAAGTAGTATCTGGCTACCTTACGATTGACGCCCTCCGCACTCAAATCCTCTTGTAAGGCAGTCTTTAAAGTTTCGGCGGCCTGCACATAATCGCCATCGTTGAAGGCAACTTCCCCGGCAGCCAGTCTTGCAGTGTTAGAGATTGTAAACGCCCGATTAAGCTCGATTGTCTTGGGAAGTTGTTGTACGACGCGTTCTTGATCCATAATCTTTAGATAATATTTCTTAACCGTCTCTGCCGTTGCCTTAGCGCCTTCAGTATCGCTCGCCTGGCGCTGTTGCTCCCACTTGGTCAGCAATGCGGACTCGAGCTGATCGTAGAAGGTTTGTTCAAAAGGATATTGAATGACGGCTTTCTCCATGATATTAATAGCTGCATCTTGTTTGCCGTGAATCATCTGGATCGTAAAGTTTAAATCCACGCCAGGGCGATAATACGGTTCAGTTTTCACTAGCTTTGCAAGATACTTCTCTGCTTCCTGTAGGTAAGCTTCGTCCTTGGATTGATCATAAGCCTGGTAGTTCCAACTCGTTAGCTGTTGGAGCAATACGGGGTGCCCCGGCGTAATCCCCAGCCCTTGCTTCAGCGGGTCGACAATCTCGGAGAAAGGTCGCTGCTGCGCGTAAGCATCATTTGCGTAGTCTATTTGATTGGAGCCATATAGCCTTAAGCTTGTGATGACAAGAAGCGCTATACCTAAAGCAGCTAGAACGCCTGAACTAGTTTGTTTTATTAATCGTGCTTGCTTGACCGGCCATTGCTTCACTGGCGATAACGCCCCGCTTAGTACGCCGAGGCACAGGAATACCAGTATATCATAGAGCAAATAACTCATCTCGAAATCTATTGACGCATGCAAGAGTATCGTAATAGGTACGACGAAGTAAAAGATGTATTTGTTGCGATAAGCTTCAGACATTCTCCTGTACTTCACGACAAAGGTAATTAATGAAAACAGGATAAGACCGATTATGGCAACTGTACCGACTATACCGACCTCGACGAGCAGCTGTGTAATAAAACTATGCGTCTGTGCACTTAAATATGGATAGGATTGATACTTCTCATAGGATGCCTCCCATGCCCCGCTGCCGCCTCCAAGAATCGGATAGTCCTTCCACAGCTGGATTGCGTTCTTATACATTCTTAGACGCTCATAAACGCTATGAGTTTCAAAGTTTATGCCTTCAATCCGGTTCCGAAGCACCGCCGGTAGCACTTTCACCATCGTGTCGGACAAAACAGCAAGAGCGCCTACCACAAACAGAACTAACAGCCCGATTGGCAGCCATATCCCAGAGCGATTAGACGCTTGATTACCCAACTTAGCTTGAAGCTTGGGTTCTATGTATCTCTCTATCGCATAGGTTATCGCGCCCATTACGAGTGATGCAACGAATAGAATAGCCCAGTACCCGATCGCATCCCCTGAGAAAATGGAGACCGTATTGTAACTTTGCTTGGCAGCCGTCGCAGCGAGAATGCCGTTGACGACTTCAATACCTCTATCAGCTAACTTAGAGTAGATCAATAGCGATATTCCCATACCGATGACCGAGTATAGAATTAGCTTGATTTGAATTTTTAAGCGGAGCATGGCCAGTGTGACGATTGCGATAATGGGCAGCACGACAAGCGCGCCTCGGGACAAAGTCAACAAAAAGGAAACAAGCACCGGCACGAGCATAATCCCATGCAGAATTTGAATCCCTCTGCGTGATGTACGGTTAATCTCGAGCAGCATTACGATCCACATAATGAGCAGCAATACGGCATACGCGTTGGCATATTGAAACACTGAAGTGATTCGAATGCCGTCCTGCGGGGTCAAGGAATCTAGCAGATATGCGTTGCCGAACATAGTGAGAAACCCGAAGGCAACGAGGAAGTATCCAAAGATTAGAAACACAAGAGGGAAACGATCAGTAAGTTGGTCGGATCTCGACCAGAACGTACCTGCTACATAAAATAAAAAAAGTGCCAGGTGAATAAGGATTCCGATCTTGGCCATATAAGGGGAAAAAGCTTGAAAAGAGCTCAATAAATATACGAGAGGAATTAAAATTGCCAGCGCACCTATTATTATATTTGCTCTCGTCCATTCAAAGTTACGGGCGCTTATCTGTAGAATAAGCCACATTGTAATGAAAGCCGAAACAATCAAGGCCAAAAAGGCCGGGCTCTCGAACTGATATTGGTTTGGACTATGTAGTCCGTAACCGAGGAAAATACCGTTGTTAAACATCGCGATAAACAAAATGAATGCGATCCATCCCCAGGCAAACCACTCTCTAAAACCCGACTTTTCTTGACGCTTCAACATTGCCACTCCTCATCAATACGCGCCTGTGCCCTTAATAACCACAGGTACCGTTTTTAACAATATTTTCATCTCCAGCGCAATGCTCCAGCGCTCGATATATTGAATGTCCAGATCGATCCATTCCTCAAAATGAAGATCGCTTCTGCCGCTAACCTGCCAAAGTCCCGTCATGCCAGGAAGAACGTCCATACGCCGCCAATGGTAATTCGTATACTGAGCAACCTCATCAGGCAGTGGTGGCCGCGGTCCAATCAGGCTCATATCCCCTCTCAGCACGTTCCAGAGCTGCGGGAGCTCATCCAACGAATATTTGCGTAGCCACCGGCCAGGGCGCGTAATTCGAGGATCCTCTTTGACTTTAAATGCTGGACCTCCACTGACTTCATTTGATTTAGCCAGGGCCTCTCTCATTCGCTCCGCGTCTGTACACATGGACCTGAATTTCATCATGGAAAACGGAACGCCGTTTTTACCGACTCTCACTTGCTTAAAGAATATGGGACCTTTTGATTCAAATTTGATCCACAAGCCCAAAATGAAGAACAAGGGGGATAATAGAATAAGTAGAATGGCGCTGATCATCATATCGAATAGTCGCTTTAATACGATATTTATACCTCTCAATGGTGTTTTAACGACTTCCATATACGGTTGACTAGCGTCCGTATGAAAGGCGAAAACGGTTGACATTCGATCGAACATTTCCGGTATAATCCGGATATCGACATTGTACTTGTAAATGGTGTGCAAGATCGAATCGATAACGCTGCGTTCGGAAGGTATCGTTATATACACGATATCGATATGCTGATTTTGCAATACCGCTTCCAACTCCGCCGTCTTACCGATCACTTCAGAGCCTATTTTATAATCGTCCAAGTAGCCGACAATCTGGAATTTGTGGCTTCGTTCCTGCTCCAGCATTCTCTGCAGTTCATTGCCTACCTTGCCTGCGCCTACGATCAGAACGCGATCTTGCAGATACCCCTTTGTATTTAAAGCTTGATTCATATATTTATGTGTAGCTCGCCAAATGACAGCTTCCACAAGCATCAGAATGGCAAACGTGACTAGCGTCACCCGGGAGTAAATAAAAGTCGTTTTTAATAGAAATGTGATGCCGATCGACATAAGAAACGCATAGCTTGTTGCCTTTACAGAAAACAATAATTCTTCGGTCAACCCTCGTTCTCTTTTTCCAGAGAACAGAACGCCTTGCGCTCTAATGAATCCATGAATCAGCAGCGTCATGCCTAAGAATAGCAAGTACTTATCGAATACATAAACTTCACGAATCCAATGAAATGGATTTATTGAATGAACTGTCGGATAGTCCGGTAATACCTTCAAATACATAAGCAAGTAAAACGTCAGAACATATATGCTATATTCGCCTGTTAGAAAGGAAATCTGTAACCATCTTCTGAGTTTATTAAGTTTTATTCTCTGCTTGGAAGCATTTCCTACCGCCTTGATGCGCATTTGTCCGGCGCTCTTGGTGGTTGCTGTCCGATTCACTTCCATGCTTTTTCACCATCATTCGGGTATAGATACCTCTATTTTAACACAAATTCCGACATGGGGAGCCAAAGTATTTTCCAGTTCTGTGAATAAAAAACTGCCGGTATATGATAAATACCGGCAGTTCTTTAGATGAACTCTTAATTATTCGTATCCGCTGTCCAGTCGTTCGAATAGAACCAAAAATCAATTGAGCGTTCAGCGACAAGCTTTTTAGCGCCTTGAACTGCTTCATAAAGACGAAGCTTATACTTGAGTGTGGCATCGTATCCGTTATTCGGATTTGGTTTTTTAATGATGAGTTCCTGGTTTGTTCCTGCTTTAAGTGTTGTAGTCGATGCGTCGCCTTCGATCGTTACGTCTTGTGACAGATAATTCGTTTCTTTTCCATCCGAGTTAACGCCTACTACCTCTAAGATAAGCTTGCGATCCGTCGGATAAATATCGTAGGAGGTATCCTTATCGAGATTATAATCCAACGTCAACTGAATATCGTCCCCAAGGATGGTCGGGAGCAACTTATTAATCGTGAACTTATACGGCAGTAAACTTATATCCTTAAAGGTGCTGTACAGTCGCTGCTCCTGCGGCAACCCGTAGGAGACGGCGTTAATGAAGCCCTCGGCAGCCGTTTTAGCATCTGTATACTTGGTATCTGAAACGCCTTCGCCTACGATCAATTTTAAGTTGTTCGTGTCATAGTTTTGAGGCACTGTGGCCGTAAACGTAAGCAGGGATTTGTTCGAAGCATTAACTTGACCTTCAGCCATCGTTGCAGTTGCTGGGAAGATATCGCCGTTATCGCTTTTAAAAAGCCCCACCAGTCTAACTGGATCGATTGTACGTTTTTCCGAGCTTGTCAGCGTCATCTGCACCGAGAAGATCTTGTTCGTTATCGTGTTGTACACATTTACATTATTCAGCTGAGCTGTCATTTTGCTGCCTTCACGATCAATGTTCATGATCTTATCAACGGCATACGATGGAATTTGGGCCAAGTAAGACGTGCCTGTCAATTCTCCAAGCTTGGTCGTCGTCTTATCATCGACCTTGTTATTCAGGACTAACTGAGCCTTAGTAAAGTTAAAATTGGATGGAAGCTTTGCATATACATCCAAATCTACATAGCTGCCGGCATTCAATCCAAACTGGTTGTTAACGGCAATGGTCTTAAATTCAAGCTTTGTCTTTTCATCCAAATAGAAATAGCCGGATAACGCTGGAATCGATACAGCCGTCTTGGATTTGTTCGTAAGCCGTATTCTCGCAGAGAGTACATCCTGACTGTTCCACGGCTCTCTAATTAGCGATGTTAGCTTGTACTGGTATGAACCCTCTGTATTGGTGTATGTGAAGTTATCACTTGACGTGGAGGTCGTCGGTGTAGCCTTGCTAAAATAGAGATTATAAGTACCGACCGGAAGCGTAACAGCCGTTTCTCCACCACTATCTTTTAAAATCATCAGTTTCCAGCCCGTCTTGGCCAATGCATTAGGAACATTCGCCGTGATACTGAGTTCTTTACGCGTTAGCGGTTGTATCGAAAGGTCGTCGGTAATCGAAGGTGTAGCTTCGTACATAATGCCGCTGGCAGTTACTAGGTAATACTTGTACTTACTAAGTGTAACGGCTTTCTTACCGATATTGTTATATACAAAATTGGTCGTAATGAGCTGCTCATCATCGCCAGATGCTGCGATCGTAGACGAGGTTACTTTCGAGTTTAATGTCGTCGTAGAGAAATACAGAGACTTGTAAGAGCCGGCAGCTACAACATTATTAAAGTTTTTAGGAAACGTGAATTTACCAACGCCTTGCTCATAACCGGCCACACTGAAGTTAAACTTAACCACTCTAAATGCCAAGTCCGATAACTTCGTCGATTCCCCTACGGTAGCATACAACGTGATCATGCTTTTCGAGTTTGGAGCAACCCTGTTGAGCTTTGCATCTGCAGCAGATGTCTTAATGGAATAAGTGCTGCCCGACAAGTTGGCTAACCTGAACCAATAATTAGAAAGGTCCAAAGAAGCGGAGCTGCCGTTATAAATACTCAAAGTAAATGCAGCGATCTGTCCGCCATCAACCGGGGTCAGGCCTACATCAACCAAATTAATATAGCTGGTACTACTTAAGTAAATAGGTTTAACGACTTGCGATACGGCCGTTATTTTCGGCGCTGCCGCTGCTGTCGTAGTTGCCGCATAAGCCGATACAGGTGCTACAGCCAACATGGCCGCGGTTAGTCCAACCAATACTTTAAACTTTTTGCTAGATCCGTTCATCCGGCGATCCTCCCTAAACTCTATTGCATTTATTATAGCTTGCACACATGAATATTACGTGAACCGCATCTTAACCTACTACTATAGACGACGGATCTAGTCAAAAAGTTGTGATCACAGAAAAAAAGAGCAAGCCCGAAGGCTTGCTCTTTTTGGGGTGAAGAGAGATTACTTGGTGAGCGAAACGTCAGCAATTTGGTTGTTGTTGTTGTCTTTGATTGGAGCATTTGCGATCTTGACAACAATCGCTTGCGAAGCTGCAAACGTATCGTTAACGCCAGAAGTAATCGTCAGCGTCGTACCTTGAGCGGAGAACGAAAGTCCAGCAACCTTGGACGTGCTACCATTGATGTAGACTTCAACACCAGTGGTGAAATTCAGGTTTTGTTGAACTGCTTCGCTCAGAGAAACCGTTAGTACCTTGTCGCTAACTACAGTGATGTTGGAAGCAGTAGGCTTAACGTTTTCTTTCAGGTACAGATTGGAGTTAGAGTTCTCATTAGCAGTACTCGACAGCGTGTTGCCAGCCGTATCCTTAATATTACTTACAGATACAGAACGGTAGCCGCTGCTCGTAATCGTGCCAGCAGGCAGGATAGCTTCGATCGTGTTACGATTTTGAACGAAAGAGATGCTAGTGCCCGTCGGCAGTGCTACGCCGTTGATCAGGAACTTAGAGATGTCCGGCGTATCCGTTGCAAGTGTAGGAGCGTCATTGGAATTGTTGTATCCAAAGGTAAAGACCAGTTTGCTAGGATTGTCTTGATCTTGCGCAATCGAAACCTTGATGTTGCCACTTGCGCTACCGCTAGAAACTGTGATAGTCGAAGTTGACAGGTTGCTAGTGATCTTGTTAGATACAGCAGCAGTGTCAGCAATGTACTTCACTGGGTTTGCGCTCGGAGTACCGTCATTTTGGTAAACAACGGTGAAGACATAAGTGCCCGGTGCGAATGTTTGCGTGGTAGTGAAGACAAGGTACTGATTTTCGCCTTCGCTAGCAGACGGCACACCATTGTTATTGTTGTTCGCATCATAACCTTGAGTCCAAGTACCCGCCAGATTTTGGGTGTTAAACTTCACACCGCTCGTATCCGTATAGGAGTATTGAACAACTGGCGCATTGACCGCAACAGCGTCTTCGTTGAACTTGAACACAAGTTTTTTACCATCGATGAATGCGGATTGCAGGGCAGGAGCAGCCGTATCCTTCGTAATTGTAACGCTCGTCGTGTAGTCAGCGCCGGTGTTGCCGACAGCATCCTTATAGCCGCTGATCGTTACGGAAGAGTTAAGGAAGTTAGCGCCGTTCAACCAGTTGTTCAGGTCGAACGTAACCGTGAATGCGCTGGAATCGTAGTTGCCACCAACAACATCCGTTTTGCCAGTAGCACTAGCAACACCGCCGTATACTACGTTAGCAGCAGACTTGCCGAGAGCTTCGCTGTACTTAACGGTCAGAACCGTTCCGTTGATCGTAGCAGAAACTACAGTCGGAGGCGTCGTGTCGTTAGGTACTTGCAGCGTAGTGTTGTACTCGAACTTCGTGCCAGCAAGATCTTGCGCGCCAACGATGTTCAGTGTGTAGTTCGTGTTCTTGCTCAGGCCTGTGATGTTGATCGAAGTAACATCAGTATCAGCGTCAACATTGTTGGTATAACCAATGCCAGCATGGTTCAGTTCAATAACAGAACCGTTGATGGAAACCGTACCAACCAGACTTGCAGCCTTGACAGGCTCACTGAACTTGATGGTAGGAACCGTACCCAGCCAAGTAACTTCAGTTACCGCAGGAGCCGTGGAGTCCGTCAGTTGAACAGCTTGCTTGTAAGCCGTCAAGGATTGACCGGAAGCAGACTTCAGACCGGATTTCACTTCGAATTGTTGGTAAGATCCAAGCCGGCTAACGAAGTTATCGAAAGTCAGCGTTGCAACCGTCTTGTCAGAACTCAAGGAAACGGACTTCGGATAAGTCGCGTTGCCGCCACTCAGAACAAAGTAAGAGTCATTAGTATTGAGCGAATAAGAAACGCCACCAACGGACGTACCTTCTTGAACAGCTTTGTTGAAGGTGACTGCAATTTGCTTGCCGTTCAATACTGCAACGGAAGAAACTGCGAATCCGCCGATCGTAACTTCCTTCTCAACTGCAGCGGAAGCCTTGTCGCCGTCGTATGCAACGACAGTGAACTTGTAAGTACCAGCAACTTGCTTAGTAGTCGTGTACGTGAAGGTCTTGTCGTCCTTCAGCGTAGCAGCTACTGCAGTAGCCGTACCTTGAGCAACCTTAACGCTGTCAGCAGTGCCGACAACCTTACCAGCTACAGTGATCGTATCGTCAGCGTTAACCGTGACCGTTACGCCATCAAGAACCGGACGGGCCTTGAGTTGCGTCACGACGTAAGCAACGTCGATCGTTTGGCCACGCGTAGCGTTAGCCTTGTAGTTCGAAGGAACAGCCAGGCCAGCGTTGGTAGCAGCTTGGATGTACGGGCCAGCCCATGCGGACGAACCAGCAACAACAGCGCCGTCAACCGGCTTGAGGCCAGCGAGGGTAACAGCAACCTTGATCACTTGCTCAACAGTTACGTTCAGCTTAGGACCAAACTTGCCAGCGCCGATACCGTTTACCAGACCAGCGTCGGAAGCGGATTGGATAGCCGTGAAGTACCAGTCAGCAGCCTTAACGTCAGAGAAAGAAGACGTCGTGTTGACCAGCTTCAGACCGCCAACGCTAGCAACGATCGTTGCGAACTCAGCGCGAGTCAGCGTGGAGTCCAGACGCGGATTGCCGCTTGGATCACCCTTAAGAACACCTTGATCAACGAACCACTGATACTTTTGAGCAGTGGTCAGTTCAGTTGTAGCGGCAGATGCCATAGAGGCAAACATGCCGAATACCATAGCGAGTGCTATGAGAAGAGACAAACTTTTCTTCATAACCTTTTTTTCTCCTCCTCGGAAAGGACTCTGTAATGTTTGTGTAGAAGATTTGTAGCTCGATTCTCTCATCGGTGTGTCACCCCCTCTCCGGAGTTGAGCGTTGTCTATAATTGATGTCTGCACATGTCTATGGTAGTAGAAGCATGTCGCAGAAACTCGTAAACACGCAGAAAATGGCCAGGGTAAATAATGCCACTTTGATCATTATACATGCGAGCAAACCTAGCGTAAAGAGAATTCTTGGAAAAGCTAGCCGCTCGTATGCCTTAAGTCCCTCTTGCGAGTCACATGATGTTAGACGCAGTTCGTCAGGAAAAGTTGCGTCGTTGCTCATTTTTTTTGAGCGTTTTTTTTTCCGGATTTGTCCTGACTACTTTTACACGGAATCATGGGCATCCAATCATGCTTGTCTTTCTTCCTCAACCTTCTATGTATAACTTAAGACTTCCATAGTATAGCCTACGTTCACTGGCGTCGTCATTGTCAAAAGTTTTCCTCCAGCGCACAATTCTATGAAAAATGAGAAAGGGAGCTGCCGCACCAGCGGCAACTCCCTAACCTATCATTAGAGTTTCTTCAGCTTTTTCATGACGCGCTGCGCAATTACAGCGGCATCTGCACGGGACAGATTCGAATCCGGCTCATAGCGGAAGGTCGCCTTGCCGCCTGCTGCCACCGTGTTGGCGATACCGGAAATGAAGCCCGCCTTGTTGACCGCCAGAATGGAGCTGACTGCGTACGCATCCGTGGTAGAAGCGTCAGTGAAGATCTTCTGCAGAGAAGCCAGATCTTTCTCGGCATCCGCGTTGCTCTTGACCAGGTTCATGGCTCGTGCAATCATGACGGCCGCTTCGCCGCGCGTCAAGTTATCGTTCGGCATGAAGAGTCTTGGCGACTTGCCACGGATATATCCCTTTTTGACCGCCGTCTCTACATAACGATAGTTCCAGTAAGGCTGATCCGGATAATCGAATGGCTGCACGTCGTCGAATGTCATGTTGTTAGGGTCGTATTGAAGCTGAATGCCCATAATCTTGACCAGCATCTGCGCGAACTCGCCGCGCGTGATGTTCTCGTATACGCCGAAGGAATTCGAATCCTTGTTATTCATAACGCCGTGCGAGAAGATCGACTCCAACGCGAGACGCGCGTACTTGTGACCGATGATGTCGCTGAAGCTGTACCGCAGCCCCATGACCGTGTAGTAACCGAAGCCGTCGAACGGCGCCGTCACCGTTTTGCTCGACGTATTGACTACGCCGCCGATGTTTTCCCATCCGTTGCTCGTATACCGCCACATGCTGAGGTTCTGACCGTAGGCATTGGAGATATCCGCGTCGTATTTGATGGTGATCGTACCGCGCTGCGAAGGCTCGAGCCACTTGGAAGGATCGTATACGCGGCCGTAGAACATATTGCCCGCTTGGTACGGCTGCATCGGATCGACGAGGTTGAAGTCGCCGGTAGGTGTCGTCGTGCCGTCGAAGTATCCCGCATCGATCCAGAATAGATTGGATGCCATGCTGAAGTTCGTCTTGGGACGCAGACGGTCCGTCGCATAGGAATCGGTAGCGACCGTTTTGATCATGCCGTCCTGCGCGTTACCCGCGTTGTCCGTTTCGCCGACCGCATTATATTTCTTGACCGTACGGCCGTCCGTGCGATCCGCAATGCCGAAGTAAATCATCTGAGAATTGAACAAATCCACCGTCTTTACGTCTTGGCCCGGGCTGGAATTCGCCTGTCTCAGGAACGTGTTCTTCGGGAAAGCAAGCTGCAGATCTCCCGTGAAGATCGAGAGCTTGCCGGAAGCTGCAACCGAAGTCTTGTACTGGGCCGTGATCGAATCATCCGCCGCATAAGTAACGTCGAAAGAGCCGTTTACTTTTTGCGTGCCCGACACGACCGTAAACTTCACCGAGTTTTTGCCTGCCTTGAGATTTTGCATCTCATAGCGGAAGATATCGCCTTCGCCCTTAACCATCGCGATCTTGCCGATCAGCACTTGGTCGGCGCCCTCCGCCTTGATGCTGATCTTCAGGAAGTTGGCGTTGATTACAGCTTCGTTGGGCAGCTTGGGCGACAAGATCAGATACGGGGACAGATCCCGTATGATCGTAATTGTCTGGGAGACGGTATTAGTACCCTTCCGCAGAATAATGGTAATGTTCGTCGCGCCGGAAGTCGGGAGCTTGATCTCGGACAGACGGATCTGGAATTCCTTCTCGCCGTTGCCCGAATCCAGCATGTAATCTTTTTTAGGCAGCGTTGTTGCATACATATCAATGTAAGGAACGATGGAATCCGTCGTAATCGGATCGGTCAGCGACAACGTCGTTCCGGTAACCGTACCCGCCGCGACTTTGTTACCGTCAATCTGAACTTCGAGAGAATCGAACTCAACGACCTTGAACAGCAGGTCCAGAGATTTTTCCGTCGTCGTATATTCATTGTCGTCCGTAACCGGGAACTTCACCGCGGTATCGGAAAACTTCCGTTGTGGCAGCGTGGTGCTGTCGTTGGACGGCGGCAGCACGTAAGGCACAGGATGCACGTTGGTGATGACCGGCGCTTCTTTGGAGAACAGGTAAATCGTAACCGATGTCGAGACCGGAATTCCGTTTGCCGTACCGGTAAATGTCAGCGTGTTGGCACCGGCGACCAATGTCAGCGCGCTTGGCGTCAATTTGAAGGTGCCGCTGGAGGGGGTGACGACAATGTCCGCCACGCCAGCCCCCCGCGACACGACTGCGCCGTTCAACGTAGCCTTGATGGTGTTCAGCTCGGCGTTGCTGCCTAGATTGAAGTTCAGCAGACGACCGACGATATCCCGCGCCTTAAATTCGGCATCGCTGCCGAACGTCTGTCCGGTAAACAGGTTGTCAATCTGAATCGCAGGCGCCGGGTAATAAGTCACGTTGCGTACGATTGAATTAGACAAGCCGCCGCTTGTGATTGTAAAGGTCAGCTTCAAATCGCCTGCGGGCAAGGATTTAAGCTTGATGACCGGATAGCCCCCGACAGTTGTACGTTGATCCTTATCGAAAAAAGCTGGAGAGGTTACATCGACGCCGTTTTGCTCCACCTTCAGCGTTGCTGTGCCGGTCGTCCCGAAGTTGCTCGCTTCAAGCACAATCCACAAAGGAAGCTGCGAGATGGATGTGTTGTTGGAGAAGTTTGCGCTTGATGGGTAGGTTATCGTGTTGTCGCCGCTGTTCTCGGTAACTCCGTATGCTTGCTTCACGCCGGTGATGACAGGCGATCCGCCTTTTAGGTAGGTAAATGCAACAAGGTCAACGGCCGAAGAACTTGGCCCGATAATCTTAAACGTATAATCCCCATTGGCGCTTAATGAGAACACGCCGGTGGTGGCAAAACTGTAAACCGCATAATCGGTTGTCGATTCAATGAATGTGCCAGGTATCGTCGTTGACGCAATCGGCGCGCCGGCCATGAGGTCGGCGGTTTTGAACAGTTGAATCGTAAAATTCGGAGGAGGAGAGCTGGCAGTCACCGGATCAGTCGTTGGAAGAATCAACCTTCCTGCAAGACTGTCGTTGTCCACATCCGCGCTGATCGTCGGCTTGCCGTCCAGTTGAATCGTGCCAAGCGTTACATTGTAAGCCGTCAGAGAAGCATTGTAATAGATCAATTGACGGGTTAACTGATAGGTCTTGCTGCCGTTACTGGCGATAATCGTAAGCTTGTTCAGTCCATGCGTCAACGCGATGCCGGACAGCACGTAGCTGGATCCGGATCCACCGAACATCTCTGTGCCGTTGATCGTTACCTTGGTTGCATTAGGAGCCTTAAGCGAGATCGTGGCGGTCGGGTTCGTCGTGACGATCGAGACGCCCTCCGGCAACGTCGTGCCGTCGATCAGCTTAACCTCGGAGATGACTGGTACGTTAGTGAAATATACGTAGGCATCCCCCGTAACCGCGTTACCCTGAGTATTCGTGCCTGTCACTGTGATTCGGTTCAGACCGTCATAAATCTGGACGGCCGTAAAGCGAAACCCGCTGGTACCTGTGATGATCGGAATGTTGGAGCCCGTGGATGACTCGGCCACTTGGTATATAGGAGCTTGGGTGACGGGGTCGGTGCCCGTCCTAACGAGCTTTTCGATCTTGTAGCCCAGGCTAGATTGGGCGACGCTATTGAACGTACCCGCAATATCGATGATATTGCCGTTCACATCGGTCGGCGATGTGACAACGGTGCTATAATCATCGAACTGAAAATAAGCCGATGCTGCGTCTGCCTTCTTGGCGGGCGCCCAGGGAAGCAGTGTCGCGACGAGCGCCAGCGTCAGCATCCAAGCGACAAACCGTTTGTTCGTAAGTTTCAAAGGAAAAGTCCTCCTTGTGCGGGATCGATAGTCATAGGCACGACAAAAACGGAATAAAGGAATGCACACCACCCTGCCTGCCACAGCGGACAGTTATCGTACCTTTGTTATCGGCCGGGCGGGTCCAATTGTTTAGCCATTTCCCCCATAATAAGACCCCGTACCCATTCGACCCGTTCAGGCATAAGAAAAGCCCTGCCCGCAAGCGCGGAACAGGGCCGTTAGATTCTAAGTTACTTGGAGCGCGTACCCGCCGTTTCCTTAACGCGCATGCGCGTGAGGAAGTTCAAGATCGGACGCTTCGACTTGTCCACGATGCCGATGAGCTCGGCGCCGATCTGCAGCAGTACGAGCAGCACGCAGATGACGACGAAGGTCAGCCAGTTGCCGACGCCCGAGTTCGAGAACACCGACTGGAGTACCGCGCAGGCGCCGAAAAATGCGGCGACGCCGTAAATGATCAGCACGGTCTTGCGGTGACTGAAGCCGAGCTGTTGCAGGCAGTGGTGAAGATGGCCTTTGTCCGGCTCGAAGATCGGCTTCTTCTGCACGCGACGGCGGATAATCGCAAAAAACGTATCCGACAGCGGCACGCCGATCAGCAGAAGCGGCGTCACGAACGAAACGACGGTAATCTGCTTGAATCCGAGCATCGACAGCATCG
Source organism: Cohnella sp. GCM10012308 (assembly GCF_042649185.1). NCBI lineage: Bacteria > Bacillati > Bacillota > Bacilli > Caryophanales > Paenibacillaceae > Cohnella > Cohnella sp. GCM10012308. Next base: position 106,797 of record NZ_JBHRYU010000007.1, on the reverse strand, counting down.
CAAGCGCGAATCCGAGGAATAGCGCGCCGGAATCTCCCATGAAGATTTTGGCGGGATGGAAGTTGAAGAACAAAAATCCGATAATGCCGCCGAGCAGCACCGCGCACAAAATGACGACGGTCCCTTGGCCCATCAGGGCGGACATGACGAGGATCGAGCTGATGGCGATACCGGATACGCCGGCCGCGAGGCCGTCGAGTCCGTCGATTAGATTGATGGCGTTGGTGACGCCTACGATCCAGAAGATCGTGAGCGGAATGCTGATCCAATCGGTCAAGGACTGGCTGGCTGCACCGAACGGTATATTAACGAAGTCCATTTGAATATCGAAGCCGAAAACAACGACGCAAGCCGCGGCGATCTGCACGAGCAGCTTGAGCTTGGCGGACAGCTGAAACCTGTCGTCCAGCGCGCCCAGCAGCACGATGAGCGAGCCGCCCGTCAAAAGCGCGCCGATCAAACGCTTGTCGTGAGCGCTGAACCAATGATCGGGAATAAGCGGCAGTAAGAGAAGAATAATGACCGTAAACGAAGCGTAGAAGGACAGGCCTCCGAGCCGGGGCATGATCCGCGTGTGCACCTTGCGGTAATTCGGTTTGTCGACCGCGCCGACGAGAAATGCGAACTTCTTGACGAGCGGCGTCAGCACGAGCGCAAGCGCGAGCGATAGCATAAATCCGGTGATCCCGATTCCAACCATCCAGCCTGTCGGCATTTTTACATCTCCTTTAGCTTATGTACCGGAATGAATTATACGCTCCGGCACGGGAATGAACAAGCCAATAATTTCGCCGAATTCCGGCAAAAAAGGCCGTTTTCCTGCATTCAGGTTCGTTTTCACGCGTTTTCATTTCGTTTGTAAAAGGTTATCGCCGTCTCTTGCCACTTTGATCGCGAATTGGGGAAGTACCATCATTCGCCTGATCCGGGTCGGCTCCTTAAGCAGCCGGTAAAACCACTCCAGCCGCAGGCGAATAAACAGCGCAGGCGCGCGCTTGGTCTTGCCGGCGAGTACGTCGAAGCTGCCGCCGACGCCCATCATGACGGGTACGCCGAGCGCGGCCTGGTGCTTCGCGAGCCACGGCTCCTGATTATCCATCGAGCGGGCGACGAACAGCAGATCGGGCTTCGCCTCGCGGATGGCAGCCACGACGGCTTCATCGTCTCTGTCGGTAAAATACCCGTTGCGAACGCCCGCGAATCGAACGCCCGGATAGAGCGAAGCCAGTTTAGCATGGGCCGCGTCCACGACTTCCTGCGAAGCGCCGAGCAGGTAGACGCTCCAATGGCGGCGGTCTCCCTCGCGCATCAGCTCATGCAGCAGGTCGTAACCGGCTACGCGTTCGGCGACGGGTTGACGGACGCGGCGCGCCGCCCACACGACGCCGGTGCCGTCAGGCACGACGAGCTCCGCGGTCGCCAGCGCGCGGCGGAAGTCGGGGTTCTGCAGTGACTTCATGACCATCTCCGGATTGCCGGTGACGACCCGATGGCTATTACGGAACGCTACGGCCTTAATGAGATGAGCGACCGTGTCGGCCATATTCATTTTAGAAAACGGTATGCCGTAAATCGATACGGTCGGAAAACTGCGGGCTTCCGCGGTCTGAGACATGATTATCTCCCTCTAAGTTCCAGGCAGGCTTCGACGATTCGCTGCGCCGGTACGGCCGCTTCTTCCTTCAGTCGCCGGATGGCGCTGTAATGGTCGATGCGCCACTGTGCCGGATCTTCTATGAATTGGACGGCCTTGGCCGAAAATTGTTGCAAGTCGATCGCGTCGACGGTGCCGATCGGCCGGTCGCCGAGGCGATGCAGAAATTGGTCGATCTTCGGATCGTAGGACAATCCGAGCAGCGGCACCTCGCGGTTCGCGGCATAGATGAGCGAGTGAAGCCGCATGCCGACCAGCAGGTCGCAGCGGTCGATCTCGCGCAGCATCTCCTGCGGCGCATCGTGCGCGGGCGCGATCTCGGCCGCGGCGGCGGCATCGCCCAGCCGCTCGATCACGTAGCGCGACGCATCCTCGTCCGCGCCCTCGTGAAAGGGCAAAAAGCGCAGCCGCACCGGCCGCTGCCGCGCCAGTGCCGCCAGCGCCGCGGCGATCCGGTCCAGGTCGGACCGGTCGCCGCGCCAGAACCGCACGGACACGCCGACTAGCGGCGGCCTGTCCGTGCCGCTCCCGCGCGCCGCGCCAGCGCCTTCGGCTGCCGCGGCTTCGCGCCCCTCGGCCCCCGCATCCGCGGCGCCGCCAAGCCCCGCCGCCCCCGCGCCTTCGGCCGCGCGAGGCGCACCACCCGCAGCGTCGCCAGCAACAGCGGCGCCGCGCACCTCCGCCGCGCCGCCCGACGGCGGCAGCGGCAGCCCCATGACCGGGTCCGGCACGACCGCGACCCGGTCCTCCGGAACGCCGAAGCCGGCCAGCAGCCCGGCCGATTCGGCATCCCGCACCGACACGTACGACGCCTTGCGCATCGCCCGCGCGATGAACGGACCGAACATTCTGCGTTTCACCGGCCCGATGCCCTGCGCATAGATGAACGAAGGCTTGCGCGCCCAGCGCGCCATCTCCAGGATACCCAGATAATACGGGATCGACCCGAGTCCGGTTGCATCCTGGAGCAAGCTGCCGCCTCCGCTGATGACGCCGTCGCTGGCGGCGATCGCTTCGCGCACCTCTCGCAGCTTCATGCGCGGCACCGACCAGACGCCGTATTGCCGGGCCGTCCAGGTCGGGTCTCCCGACAGGACGATCGGCTCGACGAACACGCCCTGCTCTTCGCCGGCCTGCTCGAGCGCGTTCAGGATGCTGAGCAGCACCGCTTCGTCTCCGCTATTGCGGAAGCCGTAGTAGCCGGACAATACCAGCCGCAGCTTCCGGTCCGTTTTTGCCATACCCATTATGCCATGCACCGCCTATGTTTACCTTAAATTCAGATGAATGCGGCCCGGGCCTCCCCTGTTAAGCGGCAGCTTCGAGCCCTTGTAGGCCGCATTATCCTTTACCCCGTTCGCCCTTTGCGGAACGAACTCACTTCAACGCCATTTGCTTTCTCCATGCCGCCCACAACCGCTCGAGCACCTGCCAGACGACGATCAGCACGAGTCCGATCAGGAACCCGATGCCGAGTCCCAGCAGATCCCGGGTAGCGGACAGCACGGCCGGCGTATGAATATGCGCGAACGTGTCGACCATCGACAGCTGTCCGATCGTGGCTGCGACGATGATCACGAGCGGCCACTTCGGATAGCGGAGCGACAGGAACAGGCCGAGGAGCATGAGCGGGTGGCCCATGGCGAATTCCTTGAATCTCGGACGTACGTGGAAGGTCGTCTCGAGGAACGTGCGCAGCTTCATCTCGATGCCGGATGCGGAGCCGCCGTTGCCCGTGCGAGTCAGGTAATAGTAGCCCGCCGCCAGCAAGAAGACGCCGATGATGACCCAGAACACCTTGATCGGCATGACGAGCAGTTGACGAATATTGCCCCAGAATCCGTTCGCCGAGCCGTAGAAAAATACGTACAGCGCCACCAGCGCGATCGGCGCGAGATGGAGCAGGCTCACGCCGCGGAACTGCTGCAGCACAAGCTCGTACGTAATGTCGTTCAGCAGCGCGATAACGAACGGAATGGCGATGACGGACAAAATCGCCGTGCGAATGTAGAGCATGATCGCGGAGCCCAACCGGCGTCCGGCGGACATGCGGAAGTTTTCCGGGCGGTTCCTTCTGGCCCGCAGCAGTCTGACCAGCGTTACGACGGAAACCGTCGGCGCCGCGATCGCCGCGAAAAGCGCCAACGCTTGCGTGAGCAGCGACGAATTCGTCGCAAGGACGCCCGCGCCGCCGATAAAGCCGAGGATCGTCACCGGCAGCAGCAGCGGCGGCAGGAACAGCCCGATCATCAGCGCGATAAGCGATACCGCGCCTGCGATGGCCAGACCGCGCCACACCGTTTCGGCCGGTGCCTTGTGGATCTTGAAGGCATGCGCCTCGCCGGTCTCGAAGCCGAAGTCGCGCATGCGCTCGATCGCGCCGTTGTCGCCGGTGAGCGCCGTGATGATCGTTTTGTCGATCGGATGCGTCACTCTTGCCAGCTTGTCGTTGCGCGCAGGCGCGGCGTTCAGGTAGATCATTCGAATGTTGCGGTCCTTCACCGCCAGCACGAGACGATCCTTGAGCGTCTCCGGGCTGATCACCATCATCTCGGCCTCGGACACCGAGTGCAGACGGATCGCGTTATAATCGAGCTTCTGGGCGAGCGCGCCCATGCCGAGCTGCGGCGCCTTCAGATTCTCGATGACTGCGATGCCGAACCCGCCATCTTTGAGCTGTTTGGCGAAGTCGTCAAGGCTCTTTTCCTCCGCCTGATTGTTATAGCCTGTCACGGCCTCGCCGTCGAAAATGATACGGGTCGCGCCCATCTCCTTGAATGTGGCCAGCCAATCGGCGACACGCGCGGCATCGTATGGCTGGGTACGATCGGAGATACGAGGCACGAGCATGAACCCGGCATCGTGTATCGCCTGCATGGCTAGCGGATTCGGTTCCATCGGGCGCAGTCTGGCATCGTCCGGTCCGACACCGATGATGATGCCGTCGCGGCCTTTTGCGGACCACGATTCGATACTGATTCCGGCCTGCTTGAACGCATCCTCGACGATCGGCCTAATCGCAGGCTCGGTATCCGGCTTGTTGAACAGCACGTATGTACGATTGTCGCCCGGCTGGCTCAGGTCGCCTGCCAATTGTGCCGCCTGCTGCGCGGAATACACGGTCAAGTCTCCCGTCAGACTCAGCTCGTCCAGATTGCTTTCGAACACCGCCATTGCGTTTACGCCGGCGTCCTTCAGTTTTTGGAGCTGTTCTGCGGCAAACGCCTTCGGATCCGCCTGCGTAGCCGCGATCGTCAGGATGTCCTTGTAATCCACGATGATTTCCACTTTGTCCGCCGAGTTCTCCGTCTGCACGCGCGCATAAGCGACAGGCAGCGATCCCAGCACGCCAAGCAGCACGACCCACCAGAGCCATTTCGCCAGTCTGCGATTCCATTGTTCCAGCCATACAGGCACGACTTCCACTCCCTTTTATCACATAGACGACGGCGCACGTTGGATGCCAACGCTTCGAACGGACGCCGAAATTCTCAAATAGCGCGAATTAAATGTAGTATTGCAGTTATCCGGACATTGAATGCCGAAAACGCAACATTTTCCTGTGCCTTGCCGCGATCGCCCGGACACCCCGACATACGCGGCTCTTTTTATAGACGTCGTCGCCTTCGCACAAGTTTCGCGCGTTGCGCCCGATAGTCGGCATAAAGCTTCATTTCCCGCGCAACACCGCGACAAGATGCGACATCACGCAGACACAGAGACGCCTTGCGTCTTAACTCTGCCTTATCTCTTCTTTGCCTCTATCCTTCCTCTATCCTGCCTCTATCCTGCCTCTATCCTGTCTTGCCCCTGCTAGTCCAAGCCGACAGCCTTCGGCCGCGTTCATCGTCCTCAATCTCGTCGCCCTTGCGTCACTCGTCTCGTCACCCCTAAGCCCCTCGTCTCTCCGCCCAAGCGCACAAGCGCCCGCAAGCCATGCATCGCGCATGGCTGCGGGCAAAATGGTGGCCGGAAAACACGCGTGCTTCGCTCTAGCTAAGTGCGTCCACGCGTGCCATGACCGCGGTGACGAGCGCATCCAGCGCCGCATTCGCGCCGCCTAGGTCGTCGCCGCGGACGGCGAAGTATACTTTGATCTTGGGCTCGGTTCCCGAAGGACGGAGGCAGAACCAGGAGCCGTCCGCGCGAAGGAACTTCAGCACGTTCTCCTTCGGCAGGCCGTCCAGTCCCAGCTCATAGTCGAGCGCTTGGTCCACCTTGATGCCGCCAACCTCGGCCGGCGGGTTCGTACGCCAGTCCGCCATGATCGCGGCGATCTGGGCGACGCCGTCCTTGCCCTTGAGCGTGCGGGACTCCAGCTTCTCGAGGTACGTACCGTACTTCGCATAAAGCTCGAGCAGGACATCGTACAACGTCTTGCCCTGCGTCTTATAGAAAGCGGCCGCCTCGCAAATGAGCAGCGAAGCAACGACAGCATCCTTGTCGCGCGCGTAAGTGCCCGCCAGATAACCGTAGCTCTCCTCGTAGCCGAAGAGGAACGCGTGCTCGCCCGTCGCTTCGAACTCGGTCATCTTTTCCCCGATGTACTTGAAGCCGGTCAGCGTATTAATGACCGCGCTGCCGTAGGAACGCGCGATATCTGCGCCCATCTCGCTTGTCACGATCGTCTTGATGACGGCGCCGTTGGCCGGCAGCCGCCCCTTGGCCTCCAGATTGGAGAGCAAATAGTGCACCATCAGCGCGCCCGACTGATTGCCGGACAGCACGACGTACTCGCCCTTGTCGTTCTTGACTACCGCCCCCATGCGGTCGCAGTCCGGATCCGTGCCGATGATGATGTCCGCGCCGACTTCGTCCGCGAGCTTGATTGCGAGCGTGAACGCCTCGTGCTCCTCCGGATTCGGAGACTTGACGGTCGAGAACATGCCGTTTGGCTGCTCTTGCTCCGGCACGACGTGAACGTTCGTAAAGCCAGCCGCGGCAAGCACCCAGCGCACGGGCATGTTGCCCGCGCCGTGAAGCGGCGTATAGACGACGGAGAGCGCCGATCCCGCGCCGCTTTTCAGCACCTCGGGGTGGACGGATTGGGCGGCTACCGTATGTACGAAGCGATTGTCTTCGTCCTCGCCGAGCCAGACGATAAGTCCCTGCGCTTCGGCTTCGCCCTGGCTGATGCGCTTGACGTCGTCGAACGCGTCGACCTCGCGAATCCCGGCGATGACTTGCTCGGCCTGATGCGGCACCAGTTGACATCCGTCCTGGCCGTAAACCTTGTAACCGTTGTATTCGGGCGGGTTGTGGCTGGCCGTCACGACGACGCCGCCGGCGGCCTTGAGATCGCGTACGGCGTACGAGAGCTGCGGCGTCGGACGCAGCGAACGGAACAAATAAGCCTTGATGCCGTTCGCCGCCAGCACTTGTGCCGTCTCGAGCGAGAAAATATCGGAATTATTGCGGGAGTCGTGCGCGATGACGACGGAGGGAGACTCGAAATTGCGCAGCAAATAATTGGCGAAGCCCTGGGTTGCGCGGCCGATCATATAACGGTTCATCCGGTTCGTGCCCGCGCCCATTACGCCGCGCAAGCCTCCGGTGCCGAACTCGAGCTCCCGGTAAAAGCGGTCTTCGATCTCCGCGGGCTTGTCCGCGATCGCGCGCAGCTCCTCCTTGGTCGAGGCGTCTACTTTTGGATTGTTCAGCCAGGATTCGTACACTTCGTTAGCAGCATTGGTCATCAATTTCTCATCCTTCCGTCTATGGTCTCTTTATCTATACCCAGGCGCCGCGCTTCCCGTCACAGGCAGCCCGGCGCGCCGGAGCCTTACTCATTTCCCCTTCGCCGGATCCGTCAGCGCGAACATCAGCACGCCTTCGGCTACGACCTTGCCGTCCACCTTTGCGGATGCCTGTCCCTTGCCGACAGGCCCCTTCAACCGAATAATCTCGACCTCAAGCGTGAGCGTATCGCCCGGCGTCACCTGTCCGCGCCAACGGAACTCGTCCACGCCTGCGAACAGGCCGATCTTGCCCTTATTTTCCTCGAGTCCGAGAATCGCCGTCGCCCCGACCTGCGCGAGCGCCTCCAGGATCAATACGCCAGGCATGACCGGGAAGCCCGGGAAATGTCCCGCAAAATAAGGCTCGTTCATCGTCACGTTTTTGAGTCCGACCGCGCGCTTGCCCGGTTCGAGCTCGAGGATCCGGTCGATGAGCAGGAACGGCTGGCGGTGCGGAATGATTTCCTGGATCTGATTGATGTCGAGCATAATAAAACTCCCTCCGAATATAAGGCGACCTAGGAATAACTGCGTGGTCCGGCGCCCATACTATGTATAATCCTTCCGCGTACTGCAGCCGCGAAGGTTGAATATAAGAGGGCTTGCCTCCGGTGCCGATCGCTTCCCGCGCGGCCTTGCGGCAAGTCCTTTTGTCGCCTTTCGGGCCTGCATCGCGCTATTCAGGCGGACTTCGTCTCGCTGTTCAGCTCTTTAAATGAAGTGAAGTAAACGAAGGACGTCGCGAACGACAGTCCGACGGCAATCCAGAGCGCGACGACGCCTCCCGGCTGGTCCAGGATCAGCAGGACGATAGCCAAGTAATAAATGACGGTCGTCAGCTTGCCGAACGAATTGGCGGGGACCGTCCGCTTGCCCCGAAAATGAAAGAAGGTGCCGGTCGCGATCATCCCTACCTCGCGAAACGCCATTGCGCCCGCAGCAGCCCAGGGAATGTCTCCGTCCGCCAGCAGCGCGCCGACGACGGCCAGCATCATGAGCTTGTCCGCCAGCGGATCGAGCATAATGCCGATTTGCGTAACCAGGCCGCTGCGCCTTGCGATATATCCGTCAAGCATGTCGGTAAGCCCGGCCGCGAACACGACGATCAACGCCCATATGGGATGTCCGTTCAGATATAACGCCAAGAAGACGGGGATCAGGAGAAAGCGGGACATCGTCAACAGATTCGGCACATTCACTGCCGGAGCCACCCTTTCGCCATCGGATCCGCGAACGCGATCGCGAGACCGTTGTCAGCTTTTATTATACCGCCAGTCCTGCTTCTGGTAAAATCCCGTTCCATCTTCACGGGTCAATGATACCATATGTATCGTATTTGCGCATAAAAAAACTCCCCTTGCCATCAGACGGGGGAGCCTCCTTGTAGACCTTCCATTCTCGGCGTCTGCGCATCCGCAGTGCGCATGTCCATCCATCCCGAACGGCGGCTAACGGCTGCCCTCGAAAATGAGATCGTACATATGCTTCCAGGTATTCCAGTCGAACACGTCCGACCAGTCCTGCTTGCCCAATACCGCGTAACCGATCCCAAGCCCCGCCAGGAGCGCCAGAATACAGAAAACCGGAATGAGCAAAACTTTGACGCTAGTCCAAACGATCAGCATCATGAGCCGTCCTGCGGACCGCCGCTTCTTGTCCGTCGGACGCTTCGTCGCTGACACGGTAGATCCTCCTTCAGAATAAAGAAGCCCGAATAAATCATTGCTCTCGAGTCAATTTATTCTAAGCTTTGGGTCGTAATTGCGCAAGCGGGCCGGCTATAACGCCGGACCGCCAGCGGTCGTCAGGCCGCGTCAGACGCGAAGATTGGCCGCCATCTGAGACATTTGGTCGCCGGAGCTGAGCGCCCTGGCGCTCAATTGGTAGGCGCGCTGGACGTTGACCAGATCGGCCATTTCGTCGCCCAGGCTGACGTTGGACTCCTCGAGGAAGCCCTGGCGAATCGCGATGCCGCCGGACGCGTCGGGTCTCGCGACGACATTCGCCACGACGTCCGCTACGTTTACGTCCGAAGGCACGCCGTACAGATTGTCGGCGACGGCCTGCAGCAGCTCGGGCTTATTAACCTCGACGAGCCGCAGGGTTCCTAGCTCGATCGATTCGTTGCCGTCCGCGGAACGGGCGCTCAGACTGCCGTCCGCACCGACGATCAGCTCGTAGTTGTTGGGCACGCGAACAAAAGTATCCTGACCTTGCGGCGAGACGGCGACGACCGGGTAGCCTTCGGCCGTTGTCAGGATACGGTCGCCTTCGTTCGTCGGCGACAGCTGGAAAGCGCCTTGCCGCGTGAAGGCGCGCGCGCTGTCGAGCGTGCCGCCGGAACGCACCTCGAACAGGGCGTTTCCTGCGATGGCGAGGTCGGTCAAGCTGTCCGTTTGCTGCATGGCGCCCTGGGTCATGTCGATCTGCTGGCCGACGACGCGCGCGCCCCAGCCCTGGGTGAAGCCGAGCGGCGTGCGACGGCCCGGCAGCTCGAACGATTTTTCGTGCGGCTGGATGTTCGTGAGGATATCCTCGAACACCGTGCTCTTGCGCTTGTAGCCCTTGGTGTTCACGTTGGCGATATTGTCGGCGAGTACGTCCAGCTTCTGTTGGAGAGCGCCCATGGACGCGGCTGCGCTGACGACGGAGTTATTCATCTCGATTCCCCTTCGCTTCTAGTTAGACTCTGCCGACATCGTTGACTGCCTTGTCCAGGCTGCGGTCGTAGTACTGGACCATTTTTTGGTTCGCCTCGTAGGCGCGCAGCGCGCTCATCAGATCGACCATCGACTGCGAAGCGTCCACGTTGGATCGCTCCAGATAACCCTGCTTAATTTCCACGCGCTCGCCGGCCTGTACTTGTCGCAGCCCGTTGGCGTCGCCTTGGTAGACGTATTTGCCGTCGCCCTGGCGGACGAGCTGATTGGGATCGCTGACCTCGGTAAGGAGAAGAGCCGGGCTGCCGGCCAACGGCTGCTGGGTCTCCTTGTCGACCAAGCGGCCATCCGCCGTGACCTGTACGTTGTCCCAGGTGCCGTCCACGCGAATGGCTTGTCCGTCCACGCCGAGCACTTGCATCCCGTCCGGCGTAACCAGCGTGCCGTCCGCCGTCGTGCGGAATCCGCCGTCGCGGGTGTAACGACGCTCTCCGTCCGCGTTCTGCACCGTGAACAGCGCCTGCGGCTGATAAGAGACGGTGCCGTTCGCGTCCACGAACTTGCCGGAGCCGTCGAACACTTGTCCGTCAACGAGGATATCGGACACGAGCGCCAGATCCTGGCTGCGTCCCGTCTCGTTCAGGTCGCCCTGACCCAGGTTGATCAAGCTCTCTTCGGCAAAAACGCCGGTGTTGAGCTTGCCGATCGTGCCCTTGGTATCGTCCGGGCTGCCCATCAGCGAGATCAGCATCTCGGGGAATGCCCGGTTCACCGAGTTGACGCCTTTGTACCCTGGCGTATTCAAGTTGGCGACGTTGTTCGTCACCGTGTCGTGCCTACGCTGCTCGGCGATCATTCCCGCAGCCGCAGTATACAATCCTCTGATCATGTTGCAGTTCCCTCCCGTTGTGAGAAAGCTACTTGCGGCGCGCCATCTTGTCGAGATGATCGAGCATGATGCCCGTCCCCTTGACGACGCAGTGCATCGGGTCTTCGGCGATCAACACGGGTACTTTGAGCTCGTCCGCCAGCAGCGAGTCGAGGCCGTCCAGAAGCGCCCCGCCTCCGGTCAGAATGACGCCCCGGTCGATGATATCGGCCGACAGCTCGGGCGGCGTCCGCTCGAGTACGGCTTTGGCGGCGACGACGATGGACGATACCGGCTCCCACAGCGCCTCGCGGACCTCGTCCGCGTGAATCGTCACGGTGAGCGGCAATCCCGAGACCATATCCCGTCCCCGGATATCCATCTCTTCTTGCCGTCCCCCTGTATATACGGTGCCGATCTTGATCTTGATGTCCTCGCTTGTCCGTTCTCCGATCAGCAGCTTGTATTTATTTTTAATATATCTCATAATAGCGGCGTCGAACTTGTCCCCCGCTACCTTAAGCGACGAGGCAGTCACAATGGCTCCCATGGACAACACCGCGACGTCGGTCGTGCCGCCGCCGATATCCACGACCATATTGCCGCTGGGCTGGAAAATATCCATGCCGGCGCCGATTGCGGCCGCCTTGGGCTCTTCCTCCAGGAACACTTCCTTCGCTCCGCTGCGCTCCGCAGCTTCGCGAATCGCTTTTTGCTCAACCGAGGTGATATTGGTCGGCGCGCAGATCAGGATGCGCGGACGCCCGTACCAGTTGCGGCCTCCGACCCGCTGAATGAATGCCTTCAGCATCATGTCCGTAACTTCGAAGTCGGCGATGACGCCGTCCTTCAGCGGGCGGATCGCGATGATATTGCCGGGGGTGCGGCCGACCATGCGGCGCGCATCCTCCCCGACGGCCAGCACCCTGCGGGTGTCGTTCTCTATCGCGACAACGGAAGGCTCGTCGAGCACGACGCCCTTGCCTTTGATGTGGATGGAAACGTTCGCCGTGCCCAAGTCGATTCCGATGTCTTTGCTGAACATATGAAATAACAAGCCTCCAACGCATAGATATTCCTTGTAGTATTCGCCATGATTTCTAAAAATCCTCTAACAAATCTAATGATATGACAAAAATTACGCCTTTGCTACCGCGAATACTTCCCGCTTCTTGATCGTCGTTTTCTTATACTTGATCTTGGTCGCCTCGCCGCCACGCAGGTGCCGGATCGACTTGTGGTACTCGAGGATGTGCTTGACCTGATCGGCCAGGTCCGGATTGATCTCCGGCAGACGCTCGGTCAGATCCTTATGCACCGTGCTCTTGGAGACGCCGAATTCTTTGGCGATGGTCCGAACCGTATTGCGCGTCTCCACGATGCTGCGGCCGATCTTGATGGTCCGTTCTTTGATGTAATCGTGCACGCTCCCGCCTCCCTGCTCTGATTGATTGGTACAGTATATGAGGGGGACGTTCACTTATTCTTTGTAACCAAGCCTGACAAGCCTATAAAGTCCGCAAGCGGCGGGGCTTATGGGTCAAATGGACTTCTAGTGCGTCCTAATAAACGCAAAAAAAGACGAGCCCAAAGGCCCGTCTGGCGTTATCTCTACCGTCGGTCTCAACCGCTCACCCCTTGATGGACACGGCCCGGGACACGTAAATGCGAGCGTTTACGTTAAGATCGATCTCATACGGAGACGGCACGCGGCCGTCGGCTTCCCGCACCACCAGCACGACCGGCTTGTGCGCGGGCCGATTTGCCGTATCCTTGACGATCGCAGTCTCTCCGCTGCTGAGGAGCACGGCCATCCCCGCCGGAAAAATCGTGAGGTTTTTGAGAAACGAACGCACGACGCCGATGCCGAACTCGTAATTGCCTGCCGCGAACATATATTCCATCGCCTCGCAAGGCGGATAAGGATCCCGATGATGGCGGGGAGAGAGCAGCGCGTCGAATACGTCTGCCAGTCCGACGATCTGCGCCATGTCCGGAATCTTGTCCTGCGCGACTCCGTATGGGTAACCTTCTCCTCTATAACGCTCGTGGTGAAGCAGCGCGCACTTGGCCGCAGCGTCCGGCACTTCGCGCATGCGCCCCAGCGCGTGATATCCGAGCGTCGTATGCTGCTTGACCGCCTCCATCTCAGCCTCCGTAAGCTTGCGTCTCGCGCGGAGCAGATCGGGCGAGATGCGCGTCATGCCGACGTCGAATAGCAGCGCCCCGACGCCCAGTTCGTACTGGGCGCTCGCGTCCATCCCGCCCGATGCGCCGATCACAGCCGACATAAGCGACACCTGCAGCGTATGGTCGAACAACGATTGATCGGTCTGCCTCAGCACGCTGAGCTCCTCGGCCACCGCCCGGTGGCCGACCGCCGAGAGCAGGCGCTCCCGGTAGCCCCGTTTGAAGTTCGCAAGCTCGGCGAGAGGCAGCGCAACCTTGCTGTAGTTTTCTTCCGTCTCTAAAAAACGGATCAGGCTGTGATGCGTCTCCTGAAGCTGAACCGGATCGGCGCGCAGCAGCTCGATCTCCTCGACGTTCCTGACCTTCTCGTCGGGCCGCAGCTTCATGCGGGAAGCCAACAGCGCTTCGGCCGCCGCACCGCGCTTGCCGAGGGCTACCGATTGAAATCCGAGGTTTTGCAATCGATCTATGTATTGCGACGTAAGCTCCGTGCCGGCCTCGAGCATGACCAATCCGTTTTTACCGTATACCGGCCTGTCCAGCACATCGCCGGGGTGAAGTTCGTCTACAGTCACGAGCTTCATCTATCACGCGTCCTCTCTGAAGTCGATAGATCCTTGGTAGTATCAATTATGGTACTATCGTAACACAAATGCCATCATTTGGTCAGCTATTAAAACGCAAAAATAGACAGGGTTGCCCTTGCGCGCCGCCACGCGCCTGGGCAACCCTGTCATAAGTACCAGATTACTGTTGATCTCCGATCAGCGAAGCCGGATCCACGGTCTGACTGTTGCTCTTGACCGCAAAGTGGACGTGAACGCCTTCGTCCTTCTCCAGTTCGCTGACGCCGGCCGTGCCGAGCACATCGCCTTGCTTGACCGAATCTCCTACCTTGACCTTCAGCTCTGCCAGGCTTTGGTAGACGGTGACGAGACCGTTCGGATGCTTGATATTAATCTCGTAACCGTTTTGCGGCGTCTGCTCCGCTACCGTCACTTCACCGCTCATCGCAGCCTTGACGTCGAACGCCTTGCCATCCTTGCTCGCGAGATCGATCGCCGTGTGCGGCGTGAACTGGTTGTCGTGCTTGACCATAGCGGCTGCCTGTTCTTCTTCTGTGCCGTTCTCGTTGTAGTACGGCATAGACACCGACATCGCGTCACGGTTGGTCACCGGCCAGGCGAGCGTCTCTCCGCCTGCCGCTACCGGCAGCGCGTCCGGATCCTCGGCGATCTGACCGTCTGTGCCGACTTCCTGTTGCACGCCTGCGGTGCTCGCTTCGTCCTTCGGCTTGCCGCTCGTTCCCGAGCTGGCGTTCAGCCAGAGGATCGTTACGATAATTGCCGCTGCGGCCATGTACATGGCGGGGAACACCCACCGCTTGGCGAAAAACCTTTTCGTTGCCGAAGGACGGGACGACGAGCTGACGACACTTCTGGTACTGCCTGGTTCGATCTTGCCGTTTGGTTTGTTTGAATCATTCATTTTTTATCACCTCAGTAACAGAGTGTTGCCAGGTGATAGTTTTTTAAACATGCCTTTTGCAAGATTAAGGGATTTATAGCTTAGCAGTGTCGACGCTCGCGGATTGAAGCGAGGTCACCGTCTTCAACTGTATGCCCGTATAGTAGTGAAGCACGATGTCCGCGGCGGTCGCGCCCGTCTTCGCCATCCCCTCCGCCCCCCACTGGCTCATGCCGACGCCATGCCCGCTGCCGTAGGTCGTTATCGATATTTTCCCCTTATCAATCTTCCAGTCGAACGCTGCCGACCGCAACCCTAGCAGTCTGCGAACCTCGATGCCCGACAGCGTCTTGCCGCCGACGGTCGCCGTACTCACTCTTTTCCCGTCGGTCCAGCTATTAATAACGGCGGCCGGCCGTTTGCCGAGACCCGTCAGCGTCGCCAGCGACTTGACGCCGAGCTTGCGATAGAATTCGCTTAGCTTCATTTCTACGGTTTCCTCGGCACGGGGCGAATCTTTGCGATCCCAAGGGCTGCTCACCGACACCAGATAAGGCAAATCCGCCGCGAAAACATCTTTTGCGTTTTCCGTATAGCCGTTGCTGCTTGAAAAGTAAAGAGACTCGATAGGCGCGCCGCCGTATACCATTACGATGCCGCGCGTCCGCCGTACCGCCTCGTCCACCGCTACCCACGCCGCCGGATTTCCCTTCTTGAGCTCGTCCATCTCCGCACGGGAGCGGTAGACTTGATGGGTCACCGTATCGGTCACGTCCGCGCCGCGGACAGGCACCCCGGACCGGTCCTCGTTCCACAGGCGGCGTATCAAATAGGTGCGCGCCGCGATCGCTTGCGCCTCCATTGCGGCCGGCTCGAAGTCCGTCGGCATCTCTGCCGCCACGACGCCTTTGACATATGTCTCCAAGCCTGCGCGTTCAACCCTCTTATCGTCGGATAAGTAGACGCGAACGACGAGCGCGCTGTCTTCGCGATCCGCTTGCAGCCCCCGAGCCGCCTCTGCTGCGGACAGGGCGCCTCCGTCCTGCACCTGCGTTTTTGACGACTCCCCGCCATCTTTTTCGCGTGATTCGGCGCTATTCTCTTTGGATGCATCTTTTGATATAACGACGCTGGCCGGCTCTTCATTCTTTTCTCTTACGGTGTCCGTAACCACTCCCATGCCCGCGCCCTCTTCGATGACCTGCGCCTGTTTCGTCTCTCTCGCGTGGCGTTCCGCCCAGGACCAGCTTGCAAGCAATGCGCCCGTGCCAAAGGCCAGAACGAGCAACAGGCCAACCGGCCGCAAGCCGCCTCCGCCGGTGCGCAGAAACCTGCCTTTTAACCTGCCCCTTCGACGATTCAGGCGTACCGTATACAACCCTTTGTTGCGATCCGCTTGTCCATCTTGTTTTTGCACGTCTTCGACCTTCCTCTCTTCGTTGTCCTTTTCCTCGCACGCTACCAATCTATGAATGGCGCGAAGTCGCTAGAACAAAACAAAGAGAATGCAAAAAAGCCTTCGTGCCCGGGACCGGGGTCAAACGACTCGGTCCAAGGCGCAAAGGCGCGGGGATGATAAGTGCGATTAGAGGAAAATCACGCCAGCGTCGGTTGCACGCGCAGCATCGCTACGCTGTCCGATGCGACACGCTCTTCGGACACTGCCTGAAGCGAGCGCCGGACGGCGGGCACGGGCGGTGCTTGAACGACAGCTGCGGCAGCGGGCGCCGGGGCCGGAATTTCTTCGCCCTCGCCCAGGCGGCTGATATCCGCGCCTAGCGCGGCCAGCTTACCGACGATATCCATGTAGCCGCGGTCGATGTGATGCGTACCGGTCACCTCGGTGACGCCTTCCGCAGCCAGGCCTACGCAGATCAGCGCAGCTCCCGCGCGCAGATCCGTTGCGCAGACAGGAGCGCCGGACAACCGCTTGCCGCCGGAGATGACGGCGGTGCGGCCTTCGATCTTAATGTCGGCCCCCATCTTCGCCATCTCTTCGACGTGCATGAAGCGGTTCTCGAACACCGTTTCCGTCACGATGCTCGTACCCGGGCTGGCGAGCAGCAGCGCCATGAATTGCGCCTGCATGTCGGTCGGGAAGCCCGGATAAGGCAGCGTCTTGACATCGACGGCCTTGAGCGGGCGATTCGCGAAAACGCGAATGCCGCTGTCGTCCGCTTCGATGCCGACGCCCATCTCCTCAAGCTTGGCGACGACCGGACCCAGGTGGTCGCGGATCGCGCCTTCGACGTACACGTCGCCGCCGGAAATAGCCGCGGCGATCATGTAAGTGCCGGCCTCTACCCGGTCCGGAATAACCGTGTGGCGGATGCCTTTAAGACGCTCTACGCCCTCGATGCGGATGATGCCAGTGCCTGCGCCGCGCACCTTCGCGCCCATGGCATTCAGGAAGTTGGCGAGATCGACGATCTCAGGCTCCTTGGCGGCATTCTCGATCGTCGTGACGCCGTCCGCGGTCGCGGCTGCCATCATGATGTTCTCGGTTGCGCCTACGCTGGCAACGTCGAGGTAGATGCGCGCCCCGCGCAGTCGTCCGTCTACCTTGGCTTCGACCGAGCCTTGGCCGAAGCCGATCTCGGCGCCCATCGCCTCAAAGCCCTTGAGGTGCTGGTCGATCGGACGGGTCCCGATCGCGCAGCCGCCGGGCAGCGAGATCTTGACCTTGCCCTCTCGGGCGAGAAGCGGTCCCATGACGAGGAACGACGCCCTCATCTTGCGAACGAGCTCGTATGGCGCCTCGTGCGAGATCAGCCGGTGCGCACGCAGCGTCACGCGGGATTCGTGGCGAAGCGCCTGAACGCCAAGCGCCGAGAGGACTTCCAGAATGTTATACACATCGTCCAAGGCGGGTACGTCATCGATGACGCAAGACCCTTCCTCCGCCAACAGAGTGGCGGCGAGGATCGGCAGGACGGAATTTTTGGCGCCGTGCACGCGGACAGTCCCATTAAGGGGACGGCCGCCGCGGACGATGATTTTGCTCATGGGTGGTTCCCTCCGCGGGTGTAGAATCATTTCCGGAGACCGTGCTTTCACCGATTCCGGCTCCAGAAAACCCAAATTTCATCATACCACCGTCCGTCGGTTCGGTACAAGCGGCATGTTATGACAAACTACAAACATTTTGTCCGTCAAGATTCGCCCTCAGGCGACTTGCTTCTGCTTTATTACCCATTGTGATCATTTTGATTCGACGTTATGCGGAAAATATCCGCTACGACGAATTGAACAAATGCCTTAGCGACGAAGCCCAGTTCCAGTAATCCAGCACGAATCCGGCCAGCAGGCGTCCTGCGATGATCGCCAGGATGAGCTGCGCGAGCCGCGTCCTCGGACTTTTGGGATGCCGGAAAAATTGTTCCCACTTGACCTCCTGCAGCACGACCCACGCTACCGCGATGAATCCGAGCGTGATGAAAATGGAGAACAAGCTGTCCCAGCCCATTGAGTAATAAATGGATTCCATCCGCCGACAACGCTCCTTATAGCCGCAATTCCAAAATGTTTCAGTGGGCGCTCGTCACGCCGAAACGATAATACGCGGAACGATCCGCGCGATCGGCCGTGATCCGGGCATAATAAGTCCCGGCAGCCAGCTTCTGCGGAACGTTCAGGGAAGCGCTCTGCGCCTTGCTGGACCATTGGCCGAGCGGCTTCAGTGCTTTGTCGTATACCGCCAGCTTGAACGTCGAGCCCTCCGGTATGCCGTCGAGCTTCCATGCGAAGTTGCCGCCCGTCGTCTTGAACCGGAACCAGTCCGCGTCTTCCTTGGACGAGATGAGCCCTTTGAGGATGCCTGCATCCCCGGAAACGAGCGCTGCGGCCGTCAGCGGACCGTCGTTCGGCTCGCCCAAATCCGCGTACGTAGTAATGTATTCCAGTCGGACCGTATAGGTCCCTATCACGGGCGGCGCCCCGTCGGCGGCTGCGTTGCTGACCCCTATGTAGTATCTGCCTGCCGGCGCATTCTTGATCGTAGCCGTCTCCGGCAACCCGTCGCCGTTCGTGTCCGTCCGGACTTCGGCCTGCCCGGCTCGCTGCAGCGTAATCGCAGGGTCGATGCGCGTCGTGTCCGTCTCCACGGTTACTTTTAAGGTGCCCGACTGGGGCAGCTTGACCGTTGTCCAATCGTTGTCGTCTTCGCGATCGAACGTCCCTGTCCAAGTCTGCGTGCGGGGTTCGATCGCATAAGCCGAATCCCGCGACGCCCCGGGCTCGGTCCGATCCGCCAGCATTCGGAAGCCGGAGGTGAGCCGGTAAGGCAGCGACGATGCTCTCGCGGAACCGTCCACCCGCAGGTAGTATTTGCCCTTGGCTACCTTCCAAGTCATCGTTCCACCGCTTGCGCCGCTCGCAGCGGTCGGAGCGGTCGGATTAACGCCTCCCGGACGGTATAGCGACAATTTAACCGCGGCGGGGCCGATGTCAAACAGGTTCGTCTGCATACGTACGGATAGCATCCCGTCTGCATGCGCTTCGACCGCGTACCAGTCGGTATCGAGCGAGCCGCTCCATGCCGAATAGACCTCCGTGCCCGGAGGAAAGGGCGACGCCGACCGCTGCGCTCCGTTAGGCTCGCGCCAATCGGCTGCGAACGCGGCCGCCAAAGCGCGATCCGCGCGTACGAGGCCATAGCCCGTCGCGTCGTCGCGGCCCTTGGCGCCGATATCCTCGGCCGTGCGGCGCAGCGTCTCGCGGAGGAACGCAGGCTTCCAATCCGGATGCGCAGCCCGCAACAGCGCGATGGCCGCAGCCACTTGAGGCGCCGCCATGGACGTGCCTTCCATGGCAATACGGCCGCCGCCCAGCGCGAGCGTATCGACCTGCCAAGACGCGGCGAGATCGACCTCGGGGCCTCCCGTCGAGTTGATCTGGCCCTGGCCCGCCTCGGCGCCTGCCACAGCCACCACGGTCGGATAGGCGGCCGGATATTGCACCGCCGCCCGATCGCCAAAATCGGCCGCGTCATTGCCGGTCGCCGCGACGAGCAGCACGCCCTTCGATTCGGCCAGGTCGATGACGCTGCGCATGCCGGGCGCGTCCCTGCGGAGCCCGAGAGACAGTACGACGATGTCCGCGCCATGCTCGATGGCGTAGCGGATCCCGCCCGACAAATGCGATTCGTCGCCCTCGCCCTTGTCGTCCAACGCCTTGACCGGCATCAGCTTCATCTTCCATGAAGCCTCTGCGTCCTTACCCGCTTCGGCCGCGGCTGCGATGACGCCGGCCACTGCCGTGCCGTGCCCGTTGTCGTCCTGCGGCGGCTTTTTGTCATCCAGCAGATTGACGCCTTCGGTCAGATAAGGCTGGAGCGCCGCATTCTTCAGATCGATGCCCGTATCCACGATCGCAATCGTACCGGTAACGTCGCGTCGCAGCAGCTTCCAAGCATCGGCAATGCCCGTCTCCTTAAGAAAAGAAGCGTTCGTTAACGCCGCGATCGCGACCGGCTTACGTGAAGCGGAGGTTCTTGCGGCCTTGCCTAAGCGGTCCGCCTGCTTTGCAGTCGCGGGGAAAGCGGACGCGCCGAGTTTCGCCGCCTCGGCTGCCTCAATCCGCCCGTCATCTGCGGTCAATCGCGAATCCGGGGAACCGGTCGCCGCCAAAGCTGTGCCAAGCAGCACAGCCACAGCCGCCGTACGAACCGTACGCCGTTTCCCATTTAATCCTGCTGCCATTCTTGCCACGCCCTTGCCTGTCAGTAAGTGAAGCTATGAGTATATACCCACATTTTGGCGTTCAACCAACACGTATCCGTCATTCGACATATGTAATTCGAATCCGTGGGCGGGACATAAGGCCGAGCAGTATCCAGTCATCGCGAATCCAGCCTAATATATATCGCTCATTCATTATTCATGCATTTGCATGCTCTATCAAGTTAATAATATTTAATGCTCGACGCGCGCTGTCTCATCTTTTTCTCATAATCGGACCGCCGTCGATTCCGGTTACCACTCCATTCCCGGCACCGTCCCCCCAATGCTAGACCGTGTCGCTTTCATATCTTATAGCTATTCTATTTTTCGACATCATTTCCCTTCTTTCGGGATAAAAAAAGTACTTAGGTCACGGTTATAGACGCGGAGTCCCTATTAAAAAAACAACCCGGCTCAGAGGAAAAGTTCCTCTAGCCGGGTTATCCCAATTTATTTTTAAGCTGCCTGATTAGTCCCCGCGCCAAAACTCAAAAGGTATACGGCGGTCCGATCGTTCTGTTGGACCACAACTTTATAAGTTCGAACATCGCGATCCGACTCCAGCCAGTTCAACGGGAGATTCCAATGCCAATCCTCATTGACTCCCGTACGCGCCAGCGGCTGATCGTCGTCATCCATCGCATAAATCTGGACGTTGCCCGACAATTGAGAGACTCGCAGCTCGACGCCGGTCGGTATCATCGTATTGTCGTTCGACCAGAAATAGGCGCCTGGCCTCTCGTCATTTCCGTAAACGAAACGAGGAATCGACGCAGACGTCCATTCAAAGCTCCCGCCCTGAAATTTGGCTTGGAACAACGGCATACTGACTGGCGCGAACACGCCGACTGCCCGCGTGACCGAATGATTCGCCGAATCATTATGCGTAAAAGTGCCTTCGTAGAGGGAATTCGTGAAATACCAACCAACAAGATTTGAAGCCCCCTGCCCTTCCAAGGTGCTGATTTTCACTTGGGGCGACTCGGAGGACGCAAACCAACTGGACGGCAGTGTTGCATAATAAGTATTTTGCCACTTAATCGCTCTAACACGTTCCGGGCTTGTGCCCTCCGTCATGTTGGTTACAACGACAGAGTTCCAATTATAAACAACGAACTGGTACGTAGCGGCAGCAGTATCTTTCCCGTCCCATTTGACTTGCACCGTAAGCCTGTTAATACCGCTATCCGGATACCAGCGCTGCTGATCTGCATCGAATTCGGATCCGTCTGTCTCAAAGTAGAGATGGTATCCGTCGGGAGTGCCGAAATTCATGCTTAACCAGTCGCCATCCTCCAGCTCGAGTGCACCCGAATTCCAAACATCGCTGCCTCCGGACGTCCATGATACCGGTACGTCACCATTGATCTTGGCGGCTTCCGTCAACAACCGCTCCACTTGAATATGATAGACGCTGGTTGTGTAGGACCCATCAACGGAACTGACTTCGAGCTCGTACTCCCCGGCTTCGTTCGGTGCGAGCGCATGCGCTTCGTCGTCGTCATCCCATAACCAAGGCTCGCCGTTAACGGTCAAGCTCATATGATCCTGGTCGGCGGAGACGGCATGCACCACCATCGACTCGGGCGCTCCGTACGGAAGATAGACGGTATAATCGTATTGTCCTTGATCTACAGACACCATTTCGCTGCCGATTCGCAGGCCGCTGAGCTGGGCGGGAGGGACAGCTCCTTCAACCCTGTTAATCGTAAGCGTGTAAGTTCGCTCTATCGTGCCCGTTGGATCGGTAACCTTGATAACAACCGCATTAGGTCCTGTAGTTAGTGAAGAGAGATAATACAAATTCCCTTCGTTATTCGGTTTTTCGCCGTTCAGCGTCAATTCTAGCTTGCCGTATGTCGAGCGCGGTGCCGCAGTAATATATGCGTATTCAATATCAGCGTCCACATACGCGGTATAGTTCAGCCCGCTCCGCTCCATCACGATCGGCTCGAACGCATGCGCGTAATCCTTCGTCAGACTGAACGAATCCGATGACGTATCCAATCCTCCCTCTTCCGACGCTTCGAGTTCGGCAGCCGTTCCAGCGAAGACCACCCAGTCCGTCTTATGGTAAAACACGATCTGTCCTTCAGCTGCTATCTCGAATCGCTGAAGCGTCGAGACATAATGATATCCCGGCGTCAGATCGAGAGATAAGGATAGCTTCGTATCGTCATCCAAAGGATAGTTATTCCCGTCCACCGTCACTTGCTCGAATGTGTTCGTCCCGTTTTCGGATTGGGCCAGTCCTACTTTCATCTCTAACTCGTTCTGGCCGGCTTCCTCGGAGACAATCGCATAATATCGGCTATAGCTCTGGCCTTCGTTTCTGTCATTGAAGCCTTCGGCCGGCTTCCAATCCACCGTATGCTGACCTACTTTGGCATTCAACAGACCGAAGCCGGGATTGTCGATTCCGACCAGAAGCGTCAAGTCGTACACATAAGTCGCTCCCTCAACGCTATCAACCTCGAGCACGAATTGATAAATGCCGTGTTCCATTGCGTCTATCGTGAAGGAATACGGATAATTTCCGTTACCGATATATTTGGGGAGCTCCTCGCCGTTTTTAAGAAGTCTTGCATCGGACACGATCGACTTATCGAATTTCATGTCAAAATACAGTCCGTTGCCGGCAAAGTCTACTGAACCAACATAAGACGGCGTAGCCTCTGTATCGTCGGCCACCCAAGTGTAAAGCGGACGCCCCTCGCCGAGGTTGTTAGTCATCCATTTCGACAAGCCGAATATGGATGCCGGGCCATTGCCAATCACTAAATTTATTTCGGTCTCATAGTCTTCCTCATCACTAGGATACAAGACAAGCGTATATTCTCCCGTACCCGGTGCCGGATGATCGATCGTCTGCGTCCAATCTCCGCCATCCGCTTGCCATGACGCAAGGCTCTCTCCATCCCATGCAGGGTAGAGCTCGGCGCTGCTGTACACCGTAGGATCAAGTTGAAGCGTCATTAGAAGCGCCGATTGCTTATCATTCCACGAAGCATAGTAATAGTGGCTCGAGTAAAACGCATCCGACTTCAACTCGGCCCCTTCCAAATGCCAGTCGAGTACGCCTTCGGGCAATTCCGCTTGTTCCGGGTCGAGCGTATGGAAAATATGAATCCGATGCCTGAATCCATGCCCTTCCGCGTCTTTGACCACGATCTCGACGTTGTCGCCCAATTCTAAACCAAAGCTGTACTGGCCTTCTCCGTTAGACGGAAGCTCCGTTTGTCCATCTTCGTTGTTCACGACATAGACGCCGAGGATTTCCGATTGAGGATCGACGAGGATTGGAGTGAACGAAATATCCGCGTTCGTGCCATTTGCGGTCACATTGTAAAATCCGAAGCTGCCTTGGTTTACCGCATAGAAAGATTGGCCGTCGTTTTCGAACGCCATATCGCCAAGCGCCAGCTTCAGAGAATCGGGACCGGACTCGCCTTCCTCAGAAGGCCGCCATACGTTAATGACCGTGTCCTGAGCAGCCGAATTCCCGGCGATGTCCTTCATTTTGACGACGATCTCGTTCCAGCCGTAATTCAGGGAATTTGCCCCGGCAAAAAACAGGCCGCCTTCAATGCCGTAATCTTCGGTCTCGAGGCTCGAAGTTACGTTTTCGGGTACGAGATACACGCGGAAACTCGCGTTCGGAGCCGGCAAGATCATGGTGTAATCGTATGTGCCGTTATGACTGACGGGCACGGCTGCCGACTCCTGGTTGGTATCAAGGTATGCATACACCATGGCCAAGGCCTGACGCGACTCGCCGATCTTTATATCGATCGTGTACTCGTCCGTCTCATCGTATTCCTCATCGTATTCCCTCGTAATACGGAGGACAAAGACGTTATCCCCCTCCTCAAGCGAACCGAAATCGACCGACATCATGCGGGAGACGTCGCCGTCATAGCTTGCGACTGTCTCTTCACTGTATTCTTTTCTTAAAGAGGCGTATGTTACCGTCTCGTCGAAGATCAAGCTTGAGCTTATGGAGACGGAAGTGTCCGGAAGTTCGGCGTAGAATACTTCCTCATACCTGTAATCCCGCCCTTCATGCCATGCGACTGCTTGATTGTCGCTTCGCGTATCCGTCCAGGATGTAACGCCTCCAATTACCGATACCGCAGCGTTTTCTTCCCGCGTAACGATAATTTTATATTCGGACACGGTCGTACCGTTTTGCGCCGTTACGGTGACTTTTAATTCATTTTCGCCGACCGCCAATGCGTGAAGCCCGTCGCCCGTCAGCGTAGCGAACGGGGAGCCTGCTGTCGCATTAATCGTCACTTCGCTTATGGCATAAGGCGCCGAAAGCGTATAGTCCTTCGTATAGGCGCTAAACGATGGCGTAAGCGTCCCATCCGAAATAGACAAGCTGCTTAACGTCGAGTCCTGCGAAGCCGGCAGTCGCGTTACGAGAATAACGTAACTTTGCTTAAACCCGCTTTGAGACGTTACCTCCACATCAACCGTATTTTGACCCACGCTTAATTCTATTTCTCCAGTCGCGCTTCCGCTAATCGCACTCTGTCCGTTGACCTTGATCGTAGAGGTTCCTACGGCAACGGTCGGCGTCACGTTTATCGTCGTCGACGTGTACGGCACGCTAACTGTATATTGGTTGACGCTGCTCTTGAAGCCCGGAGATAACGCGCCCTGGGAAACGGACAAGCCGCTAAGATTCGCGTTGCTATCGGCCGAACGCGTCACGACGATAACATATGTCTTGGGCGACTTCCCGCTTTCGGTCGTGACGACCGTTATGGTCTTTGGCACACCCGCCACAAGATCGATAGCCTGCGAATTTTCGCCGCTAACGACCGCCGTTCCGTTTACGGTCACCGTGCCGCCGCCTTGCGCATTTACGGTCAGACTAGATGTATCGCTGGAAGCCAGCACATCGACATAGTTATAAGTCGTTTTGACAAAAGAAAATCCGCTGACTATTCCGTTGAGCGCCAAACCCGTCAGATCCGCACTCGCCGCCTGCGTATAGCTGGCGCTGCCCACCGGACTATTCGGCGTTCCCGAGCGCGTCGCTATGGCCTTGATCGTGCCGGCCGCATCGATCGTCGGCTTGCCGCTCGCGGAATATTCCTTCGTCGCACCCGTAACGCTGGTCGCTGGATTGCTGCCGTCCGTCGTGTAGTAAATATGCTCGGCGCCTTCCGATGAGATCGTCACTGGCGTACCGAATGCGACCGCGCCCGACGGCGGATTAAACGTCGGCGTTGCCAATGCCGAGTTTTCGCGCGTGACCATGATCGTATATTTCAGCTTGGAGCTATCCTGGGCCGTAACCTCGACCGTGATCTGATTGGAGCCCGCGTTAAGCGGGATTCCGGCGCTCGCGGTGCCGCTCGCTACGGCCGCGTCGTTGACCTTGATCGTCGCCGCGCTGCTCGCAGCCGTCGGCGTCACCGCGATGCTGGTAACGGCGTTGCCGACGCTCACCGTATAGCTCGTCGTCCCGCTCGCGAACGTCGGGCTCAGCGTTCCCGCAGACAGCGTGAGTCCGCTCAGCGAAGCGTTGGCCGAGGGCAGGCGCTGGATCGCGATCGAATACATCTTCTGCGTCGTGCCGTCCGCGGCGCGCACCGTAAACGACAAGCTCGTGTTCACGATCGTATACGGAATCTCGGCGCCTGACGCGTACTCGTTGGTTCCGTACAGCACCTTGGCGCTAGCGCTAAACGTATTGATCTTCAGCTTGATCGCAGACGTATCGGACGGCACCTTCACGGTCCAGCCGTCCCCGCCGGAGACGACTTCGTATACGGTCGTTCCGTCCGTTCCGGTCGCCGCAACGCTCTGCACGGCCGTCTCGTTCGTCAGCGCCCGGATCGCGATCAGCTTGTACGACATGACGATGCCGTCGATCGTCGCTTGGATGATAATCTCGTTGGATGCAAGCGTCAGCGGAATGGTGTAACGCCAGGCGACCTGATCCGGCAGCACCGTAAGCGCCGCCGTGAACGTCGGCTGCGGCACGACGTTCTGGCCGTTGACCGCGATGTTCAGCTCCGGACCGGTCACGGGAACGACCAGCGTCATGCTGCTCGTGCCGCTTGGAATGCTCAGCGGAGCCGGCGCGCTTGTCGAGTTGAAATCGATGCTGATTCCCTCGATGCCAGGGAACTGGACGCTA
Source organism: Cohnella sp. GCM10012308 (assembly GCF_042649185.1). Lineage (NCBI taxonomy): Bacteria > Bacillati > Bacillota > Bacilli > Caryophanales > Paenibacillaceae > Cohnella > Cohnella sp. GCM10012308. The sequence continues at coordinate 80,343 of NZ_JBHRYU010000007.1, read as the reverse complement.
ACGCTGTTGAGCATCTGTCGCGTGACCGTGATTTTGTAGGATTTGCTCGCGCCGCTCTGCGCGGTGACGACGATCGTAATTTCGTTAGCGCCGTAGGCAAGGTTAACGGAACTTTGCCCGCCGCTCGGCGCTTGCCCGTTGATCGTGAGCGAAGCAGAGCCGCCCTGTACGCTCGCCCCGACGACGATGCTCGTCCGGCTGCTCTCGACGCTCGCCGTGTACGACGTGACGCCCGCATTAAATGCAGGGCTGATCGCCGCGCCCGACAGGCTGAGCGAACCGAGATTCGCATTGGAAGTATCGTTGCTATTCGGCGCCGGCGTACTCGACGGACTCGTCCCGTTGTTGTTCGCCTTGTCGGTCTGATACTGCTGCTTCTGCTGCTCGTTCAGCTTTTTAAGCAGCTCTTCCTCGGCCTTCCGCTTCGCCTCTTCAGCCGCCAGCCGGTTCGCCTCGACCTGTGCCAGCTTGGCCGCCTCGATGGCCTTGAGTGCCGCGGCATTGATCTTGTCCGCAAGCTCCTTCAGCTTGGCCGCTTCCTCGGCCGCTTTTTTCTTCGCGGCTTCCTCGGCCAGCTGCCTGGCCTTTTCTTGCTTCGCCTTCTCCTTCTCGCTAAGCTGGCTCAGCTGATCTTTGTCCAGCCCGAACGACGTTTGTTCCTGCTGTTCGATCTTCTTGACCAGCTGCTCGTCGATCTTCTTCTGCTCGATCGCCTGCTTGGCGATGACGCCCAGCAGCTCCTGCGTATTTTGAATAAACTGCGCCAGCTGCTGCTGCAGCCCAGCCGGTACGCCGCTTTGCTTGAACTTTTCGACCGTCTGCCGGTTCTCTTCGTCGATCTTCTCTTTGCTGCGCAGGATCGCTTCGATGATTTCCGGAGACGCGTTTTTGACGATCTCCTCGATATCCACGAGCGTCGTCAGCTCGCTCAGATCGGTGCCGCTCGTCGAATCGAGCGAGAGCTGCTGCGTCGGATACAGGTCGATCGTCTTGACGCCCGACGAACCCGTTTTCCCGCCGCTCTCCCCGGTCCCGCTCCCTTGCTTCTCCCCGTTTTCCGACGTGAACCGCACGACGCCCGACATCACCGACGTATTCGTCCCGCCCGTCTCCGGGTTGACCCGCGCCAGGAACGCCGTGCCGCGCACGCCCATGATCGCCGTCGGCGTCTCCAGCTTGAAGTCGTCGTCCTGGCTCTTGATCGACTTCACGTCCACCCAAGCCGTTCCCTTGAGCATGCTGACCTTCGTCACCGTGCCCTTTTTGTCCGACAGCTTCGAAAACGTCAGCGTCGCGTTCTCCCCGACCGTGAACTTGTCGTCCTCCGACGTCCCGTTCGCGAACTGCAGCACCGCCGATCCCTTGCTCCCGGTGATTAGCTTGTCCCCCTGGTTCAGGCTCAGCTTCGCGAACGCCTTGAACAGCTTCGAGCCGCCGGCTTTTTGCACCTGCACGTCCCCGCTAAGCTGCTTGATCACCGCGATCCGCGACGAAGAAGCCGCGTGCGCCTCCCCGCCGAACGCAGCCGATACCGGCAGCAGCAGCAATAGCGCCGCCAGCAGGTACATGCTCAACTTTCGATACATAAACTTCACTCCTACTTTTCTAAGTACTTGAACGCTATCTATGTAGCTGTCAATGCAAGAAATCAATGGAACAGGCTATTTGATTATATCGTAAAATTAGCATTTTTTGTCGATTATCATGCGATATCTTCGTTAAAATTAAGCCAGTTTCATGTAAAAAAAAGTCTCCCGCTCTCCAAGGGACGAAGGCGGGAGACTTGCTGGCGGGCCAAGTCTATCTTTTACTCGGAGGCGCGCTTGATAACGAGATTGCAGGACCAGGCAATCCCTTCGAACAAGCCGGTTGCTTGAACGACGATCTCGCTCGTTCCGGGCTCCGGCGTCAGCGTATACAAACCGTCGCTGTTCGGAGAGTACGGGATGTCGCCCACCTTTAAGACGGCGTCCGCGCCTGCGGGCAGTCCCAGACTGATCCACATCATTTCCGGAAACTCGTCGAGACTCGCTTCATAACGGCCGGTAGATTCATTGTACGCAAATGCCATGCTGGAGCCCCATCCGGAATAGGTTAACCTGGGGTAGACGGGCGCCCCGCGATATACAACGAGATCGTAATCGAGCCGCGCCCCCTCCTCATCCCTGACAATGACGGTATATTCGCTTCGTCCCATAGGCAGCGCCCCGACGTAACGGCCCGTTTCCCCTGCACCGTAAGGCCCCAGGACAACCGCTTGCGTCGTACCTTCGTCCGTTACCCAACGCAGATCCAGCAGATCATGCGCCTCCGGCACGATCAGACGGAACCTCTTCTGTCCTTCGTAAACCCAGGAGGATGCTGCCGCAGGGTCTTGACCGTGCGAGCTTTGCGCGCTCCAAGAGGCTAGCCCTACAGGCTTCAACCCTAGCGAACCATAATAAAGATGAATATCGATACTCGCGTACCTACCGTATGAATCCATCGTCTCTATCAAAAAGGCGTTGTCCCCGTCAGCAGGCACGAACGGGTATGCGAAGCCGGATTCCGCCTCGTCATATGGAACGGCGACATCGTTGACCCGAACGGACGAATCCGGATCCGCACCGGTTACGCTCAGTTTAAAGTCAGTTTGCCCGGGCGCATCGGCAAGCATCGCGTGAAGGCTGCCGGCAAAGGTATCGAGCTCGGTCTCGCGCAGCTCGCCGTCCAGCTTGTATCCGATGCCGGCCTGAACGTCCGTCGACATGCCTAATTCAAAAGCCAGCGTGTACGCCAACGGCGGACCCTCGCCCGAGACCGGACGGACGACGACGAAGCCGAAGTTCGCCCAATCGCCGTACACCTGCACCTCATAACGCCCCGAACCTGCGGGTTCTTCGCTCACCTTGTCAAAGGAAGTATATCCTCCCTGATAGACGGTATCGACCTTCACGCCTGCGCCCGGCACAGGCTTGACGTTCACAGCTGCTGAATCGGCAGGCAACGCCGCGCGGTATACAGTCTGCTGCGTCGCGTCGCGGATGAATTCGACGGGCGCCGCAGAGGCTTCTGCCGGATACTGCACGGGCGTTCCTGTCACGCCCGTCATCTCGTAGCCCTCCGGCAAGCCGTCGCCTCTCCATATGTGAACGACGCCTTCCTTTGCGCTGCCTTCGTAGCCCGGGTAATACGTACGAACCTCCGCGACATTCCATCCGGGCGACAAGGAAACGATATAATAGCCCTCGGCATTCCGCTGTGCTTTGACTCGATTTCCGGGGCTGCCTGGATTGTGCGGGTCTGCCTCGTAAATAAAAACGTCGGATTCGACGGACATATCGAAGTTATTGCTGCGAAGCATCACCGTTTCGTCTCTTCCCCGGACCGATACCGTGTAGTCGCCGCCTCCGACAGGCACGAGATGAACCTCGGCCCTGCCGTCCGTCGCCAGGTTGGCAGCCCATTGCTGCTGCTTGACCGCGATATAATAGACTTCATAATCCGTTGTCGCGTTGTCTTCGGTCACGGAATAGGAGAGTCTGACGCTAACGACAGGTTCGTCAATCGACAAGCTGCCGTACAATGAGCCGTCTGCCTCTTCGTAGATCGTCTCTTCGCCGACCGTGAGCCTTGCATCGGATACGACGGCAGGATCGAATTGAAACTGTATTTCCAATTGCCCATTCTCTTCCTCCGGCACAAAAAGGCCATAGGACTTGCTCGCATACGATCCGTCTTTAAAGCTGTATAGTAGCATCGGCTCGACCGGCGTTCCTCCCCATGCGATGCCGGACGACACCAGTCCCTTGAGCTCTATGTCGAGCGGTTTGACCCATATGAATACGGTCGCGGGCGCCGACTCTTCCCCATTTGCCATTGCCTTGTACTGAAAGCTGTCCATGCCCGAGAAGTCTTCGTCTGGCGTATAGCTGAAGGAACTGGCGTCTGCCGCATTTAAAGTCACTTCGCCGTGCTCGCCGGCGGTGACGATCTCGTAGCTCACGGCTCCGATGCTGCCATGACTGCGTAAAGTACCGTTGACCGGCGTGTTGAAATTCGTCTCTAACGAGAAGCTGCCCGCGGTAAGCGAAGCCGCCCTGTTGACGAACAGCTGGTAGGTCTTTGTCGCGCTGCCGATTTGCGCTTGAATCGCGATCGTATTAGCGCCCGGCTGCAACGGTACGTTGTAAGTCCAAGCCGCATCGGAAGCGACATAGGCGAGCGAAGCAAGCGTTGCGCCGACCGGCGGCACGGACTGCCCATTTACCGTCACAGACGGCGCTTGTGCAAGCGGCAGCTTCAGCGTCAGCGATGCCGTATTCGCGGGTACGTCGAATGTCGCAGCTGGATTTTCGGCGGTAAAATCGATATGAAGCGGCGCGCCGCCGGCGATCTCGATATCGGCGCCGTCTAACAGTTGGCGCGTCGCCGTAATCTTGTAGATCCGACTCGTCGTGCCGTTAGCCGCCGTTACATGAAGAAGGACCTCGTTCTCTCCATAGGCAAGCGGGATATGAATGGCGCCTCCCGCCCACGCCGTTCCGTTGACGGACAGCTTCGCGCCTGAATCGTCCAAAGCAGGCGTGAAGTCCAGTGCGGAGACAGCACCGCCCACGCTGACGGTGTAGTTTAGCACATCCCGGCTGAATGCGGGACTTAGCGAAATGCCCGCCGACAACACCAGTCCGTTCAGACGAGCGTTGTCCGATCCGGGCGTCGGCGTCGGTCCGGTTCCCCCAGTGGGCGTCGGGGTCGGCGCGTGCGTCGATGTCGGGATCGGCGTCCCGTAGTTGTCCGCCTTGTCCTTGTTGTATTGCTGCTGCTGAACGGGCGTCATCGCGGCAAGCAGCGCCGCTTCGGCCTTCGCCGCCGCCTCGGCCGCAGACTTGCGGTTCGCTTCCGCTTGGGCCAGCTTGGCCACCTCGATCGACTGCATTTGCCCCGCCAGCCGCTGCTCGAGCTCCTTCAGCTTGACCGCTTCCTCGGCCGCTTTTTTCTTCGCGGCTTCCTCGGCCAGCTGCCTGACCTTTTCTTGCTTCGCTTTTTCCTTCTCGCTAAGCTGGCTCAGCTGATCCTTGTCCAGCCCGAAAGACGTTTGTTCCTGCTGTTCGATCTTCTTGACCAGCTGTTCGTCGATCTTCTTCTGCTCGATCGCCTGCTTGGCGATGACGCCCAGCAGCTCCTGCGTATTTTGAATAAACTGCGCCAGCTGCTGCTGCAGCCCAGCCGGTACGCCGCTTTGCTTGAACCTTTCGACCGTCTGCCGGTTCTCCTCGTCGATCTTCTCTTTGCTGCGCAGGATCGCTTCGATGATTTCCGGAGACGCGTTTTTGACGATCTCCTCGATATCCACGAGCGTCGTCAGCTCGCTCAGATCGGTGCCGCTCGCCGAATCGAGCGAGAGCTGCTGCGTCGGATACAGGTCGATCGTCTTGACGCCCGACGAACCCGTTTTCCCGCCGCTCTCCTCGGTCCCGCTCCCCTGCTTCTCCCCGTTTTCCGACGTGAACCGCACGACGCCCGACATCACCGACGTATTCGTCCCGCCCGTCTCCGGGTTGACCCGCGCCAGGAACGCCGTGCCGCGCACGCCCATGATCGCCGTCGGCGTCTCCAGCTTGAAGTCGTCGTCCTGGCTCTTGATCGACTTCACGTCCACCCAAGCCGTTCCCTTAAGCATGCTGACCTTCGTCACCGTGCCCTTTTTGTCCGACAGCTTCGAAAACGTCAGCGTCGCGTTCTCCCCGACCGTGAACTTGTCGTCCTCCGACGTCCCGTTCGCGAACTGCAGCACTGCCGATCCCTTGCTCCCGGTAATCAGCTTGTCCCCCTGGTTCAGGCTCAGCTTCGCGAACGCCTTGAACAGCTTCGAGCCGCCGGCTTTTTGTACCTGCACATCACCGCTCAGCTGCTTGATCACCGCGATCCGCGACGAAGAAGCCGCGTGCGCCTCCCCGCCGAACGCAGCCGATACCGGCAGCAGCAGCAATAGCGCCGCCAGCAGCGTTAATCCTAACTTCCGAATCATATTCGCACTCCCAATCCATCCTTAAAATAAGTGCTTTTGCACGATCGTTCGCCTATGTATAGATGCCGCAATCACCATTATAAATTTGGAAAATTGACGAATATATGCGACTACATACACAATTATCGTCATAAGCGGTCACTGAATCTGTAATGGCCGCCACATAACCGCGCTCCCGAACAAAAAAATCCCGTTCGCCGGAACTTAATCCGGGCGAACGGGATTTTTATATCGTAACGTATTCGCTTAAGCCTTCACCTTGGTCGGCACTTCGATGCCGGCAGTCGCGCTCAGCATCCAAATGTGCTTTTGCAGCGCTTCGACCTGCTTCGTGAGCAGATCTGCCGTCGGCGCGTCGCCGGCTTCGTCGGCCAGCTCAAGCGTTTCGTTCAATCCATTGGTCAGCAGGATGAAGTCGTCGATGACGGCCTTGACCATGTCGACATCCTTCGTCTCGCTCCCGCCTTCCTTCACCTTCGTGAGCGACAGATATTCCTTCATCGTAGATGCCGGCTTGCCGCCGATCGAGAGAATGCGCTCGGCCACTTCGTCGAGCGACAGCGCCGCGAAGTCGTAGAGCTCTTCGAACTTCACGTGAAGCGTCTGGAAGTGAGGCCCCTTCACGTACCAGTGGAAGTGGTGAAGCTTAAAGTAAATGACGCTCCAGTCCGCCAGATTTTGATTGAGATTGTTCTGGATCTTAGGCATGTGAATCCCTCCCGATTGGATAAGCTTGCTCTCCTAATTTACCCGGGATGGGCGCAGTTCAAGCAGATCTGTCGACAAAGCCGCCTTAAACCGTCCGCAAAGATGCCAGGTGCGCCGCGATTTTGCGTCCATGGTAACGTCCGCTTTCGATAAATATTTCATTGGCGTCCCGACCCGTGGAAACGACGCCGGCCAGATAAAGTCCCGGCACGTTCGTTTCCATCGTCTCCGGATCGTGCGTCGGCGGGATGATTCCATCCGGCGCCTCAACGCCCATCGACCGCAGGAAAGCCCGATCCGGCCGGAATCCCGTCAGCGCCAGCACGAAGTCCGCAGGCAGCGTTTCCTTGACGATCTCTGTCCGACAATCAACCGAGTCCGCCTCCTTCACGCTCTCTACCGTGACCTGGTCGTAGCCGATCTCCACGACTCTACTCTGCAGGCGCAGGTCGATCCGTCCTTTTGCCGCATAGCTGTCGAAAATCGGGCGTACCCAAGGCTTAATATTGGCGGATACCGATTCTCCCCGGTATACCACCGTCACCTTCGCGCCTACGCGCTCCATCTCCAGCGCCGCGTCGACGGCGGAGTTGCTGCCGCCGATGACGATTACGCGCGTCCCCGCGTACGGATGCGCTTCGGTGAAAAAGTGGCTCACATGCGCGTGATCCTCGCCAGGAATGCCAATCCGGTTCGGATGGTCGAAGTAACCGGTCGCGATGATGACCTTTCGAGCGTGGGTATAGGCAGGCTGGCCGGATCTGCCCACCGACGTGACGCGATAAGCGTCGCCGTCCCGTTCGACGGCCGTGACGCCTTCATAGCGGCGAATCCGCAGCTCCCGCCTTTCCGATACGATGCGATAATAGTTCAGCGCCTCTAGCCGGGATGGCTTGTCGTTTGGCGTAATAAACGGCACGCCTGCGATCTCGAGCATCGGCGCCGTGCTGAAAAATTGCATATTGACCGGGTAACGGGAGATTGAGTACCCGACGTTTTCCTTTTCGAATATTAAAGGGTTGAAGCCCTGGTCCTGCAGCTCGGCCGCGGCCGACAGGCCGCAAGGCCCTGCTCCTACGATGACGATATCTTCCATGGCGCAGTCGTCCGCCTTTCCTCGTGATGGCTTCGTTTAAGTATACGCCCGCTCGCGCCCAGTGTAAAAAAACGCAGAAATCGCCGGGAGGCGGCTTCCTGCGAACAGGTGCCGCCTCCCGGCGATATGCGTTTAAACTTAGTTTCCGCCGCCGACCCGAATCCGGGTGAGTGCGCGCTGCAGTGCAGCCTCGGCCCGTTTGTGGTCGACTTCGGTTTGCTTGTGGTTCAGACGATCCTGCGCGCGTTCCTTGGCAAGCTCGGCGCGATGAACGTCGATATCGCCGCCAAGCTCCGCGGATTCCGCCAGGATGACGACCTTATCCTTGCGGACTTCCATGAAGCCGCCGTGAACCGCGATGTACTCATCGTTGTTCCCGATCTTCGCCTTGACGGGCGCGATCTTGAGCGGCGTCACCAGCGGAATATGATGCGGCATGATGCCCAAATCCCCGTCTACGCCACGGACGACAACCATGTTGACATCCTTTTCGTAAACGATCCGCTCGGGGGTGACGATTTCCAAACGTAAGGTGCTCATATCGATACCTCCATCAAAAGCGGATTAGAGCCCTTGTGCGAGCGTCTTCGCCTTCTCGACTGCGCCTTCAATCGAGCCGACATTATGGAACGCCGGTTCCGGAAGATCGTCATGCTTCCCTTCAAGGATCTCTTTGAAACTGCGAACGGTATCTTTAACCGGCACGTATACGCCAGGCATGCCGTTGAAGGCTTCGGCAACGTGCAGCGGCTGGGATAGGAACAGTTGGACACGACGCGCGCGCAGAACGACGAGCTTGTCGTCCTCGGACAGTTCGTCCATACCGAGGATAGCGATAATATCGAGCAGTTCCTTGTAGCGCTGGAGCAGCTTCTTGACGCCTTGCGCGACGGCATAATGCTCTTCGCCGACGACTTCCGGCGCAAGAACGCGGGAGGACGATGCCAGCGGGTCGACGGCCGGGAAGATACCCATTGCCGCGATGTTCCGCTCGAGGTTCGTCGTCGAGTCCAAGTGAGCGAACGCCGTAGCCGGAGCCGGGTCGGTATAATCGTCCGCCGGTACGTAGATCGCTTGGATCGAGGTAACGGAACCCTTTTTCGTCGAAGTGATCCGTTCTTGCAGTTGACCCATTTCGGTTGCCAGCGTCGGCTGGTAACCTACCGCGGACGGCATCCGGCCGAGAAGGGCGGATACTTCGGAGCCGGCTTGCGTGAAGCGGAAGATGTTGTCGACGAACAAAAGCACGTCGCGGCCTTCTTCGTCGCGGAAGTACTCGGCCATCGTCAGACCCGTCAGCGCAACGCGCAGACGCGCGCCCGGAGGCTCGTTCATTTGACCGAACACCATCGCGGTCTTCGCGATAACGCCGGAGTCGCTCATTTCATGGTACAAGTCGTTACCTTCGCGCGTACGCTCGCCTACGCCTGCGAATACGGAGATACCGCCGTGCTCCTGAGCGATGTTGTGGATGAGCTCTTGCATCGTAACCGTCTTGCCGACGCCTGCGCCGCCGAAGAGGCCGACCTTACCGCCCTTGGCGTAAGGGGCCATCAGGTCGATGACCTTGATGCCGGTTTCCAGGATTTCTTGCGACGTCGACAGCTCGTCGAACGGAGGCGCCTGGCGGTGAATCGGATTCGCGATCGTGCGGTCGACCGTACCGGCGTTGTCGATCGGGTCGCCCAGCACGTTAAATACGCGGCCGAGCGTCGCCGGTCCGACCGGTACCGTGATCGGCGCGCCGGTATCGACGGCTTCCGTACCGCGGATAAGACCGTCCGTCGAAGACATGGCGACCGTACGGACCATGTTGTCGCCCAGATGCTGCGCGACTTCGACCGTCAGCTTGACTTCGCGTTCGCCGGTCTGATGAATTTGGATTGCGTTGAGGATGTCCGGCAGATGGCCGTTGTCGAACTCGATGTCGACGACCGGTCCCGTAACCTGGACAATGCGCCCCTTGCTCATTCGTGTCCCTCCTGTAACTTCAGTCTATATCCGTATCCTTCGCTTCGCGGGCGGACAGGCCGCCGCGAACGAAAGTTTAGCTCAATGCGTTTGCGCCGCCGACGATCTCAGCGATTTCCTGCGTAATGGCCGCTTGACGTGCGCGGTTGTACGTCAGGGTCAGCTCGTTGATCCGTTTGGTGGCGTTCTTGGTTGCGTTGCTCATCGCAGTCATCCGCGAACCGAATTCGCTCGCCTTGTTCTCCAGCAGCGCGCTGTATACCAAGGTTTCCGCGTACTTCGGCAGCAGGACGTTAAGCACAGCTTCCGGAGACGGCTCGTATTCGTAGCCCGCGCTCGGACCTGCCTGATTCGTCGCGCCGAGCGCCGAAGCGTCGAGCGGCAGCAATTGCTTGACCGTCGGCATTTGCGTGAGCGCGTTGATGAACCGGTTGTAGACGAGATAGACCTCGTCGTACGTCCCCTGCTCAAACCCGCTCACAGCCGCAGCCGCGATAGCCTTTACATCCGCGAACTTCGGAGAGTCGGGCACGCCGATGACGTCCTGGACGATCGCGTAATCGCGACGTTTCAGGTAGTCGCGGCCTTTGCGTCCGATGACGAACAGATCGTACTCCGCCTTGGACTTGTGCTTGCTCTTCAGCGTATCCACGAACTTCTTCAGCAGACCGCTGTTGAGACCGCCTGCCAGACCGCGGTCGGACGTAAAGACGATATACGCCGTCTTTTTCACCTCGCGGGATTGGAGCATCGGGTGCTTGACGCTGCCGCCGCCGCCGGCGATGCTCGAGACGACTTCCTTGAGCTTGTCGGCATAAGGCCGGCCCGCGAGCGCCGCATTTTGCGCGCGCTTGAGGTTCGCAGCCGCGACGAGCTCCATCGCCTTGGTGATCTGCTTCATGTTCTGCGTGCTCTTGATCTGACGCTTAATCTCGCGCATCCCTTTAGCCATTCATGTCACCACCTTATTGTCCGCGCCGGGCGACCTGGCGGCCTTGCGCAGCGCGGAAGCTTCTATGGCCGAAGCCTTCGCTAATTAAGCGGTCGTAGCGAAGCTCTTCTTGAAGGCGCCGATCGCTTCGACGAGCGCCTTGTCGTTGTCGGGCAAAATGTCCTTCGAATCGCGGATGGACGCCAGAATCTCCGGGCGTTGCGCATCCAGATAGCTCAGGAACTCGGATTCGAAGCGGCGAACGTCTTGTACCGGCACGGTGTCGGCGTGGCCTTTGGTGACCAGGTACAGGGAAACGACTTGACGCTCCAGCGGCATCGGTACGTTGATGCCTTGCTTCAGAATCTCGAGGGTGCGGATACCGCGGTCGAGACGGGATTGCGTAACCTTGTCGAGGTCGGAGCCGAACGCTGCGAACGCAGCCAGCTCGCGGTATTGGGCGAGGTCGGTCTTGAGCGTGCCCGCGACCTTCTTCATCGCCTTCGTCTGCGCGGACGAACCTACGCGGGATACCGAGTTACCGACGTTAACCGCCGGACGCTGACCGGAGTAGAACAGGTCGGACTCGAGGAAGATCTGACCGTCGGTGATCGAGATGACGTTCGTCGGGATGTAAGCCGAGATGTCGCCGGCTTGGGTCTCGATGAACGGCAGCGCGGTGAGCGAACCGCCGCCGAGCTCGTCGTTCAGCTTGGCTGCGCGCTCCAGCAGACGGGAGTGCAGGTAGAATACGTCGCCCGGATAAGCTTCGCGGCCCGGAGGACGACGGAGCAACAGGGACAGCTCGCGATATGCTGCGGCTTGCTTGGTCAAGTCATCATAGATGATCAGGACGTGCTTGCCGTTGTACATGAATTCTTCGCCCATAGCGCAGCCGGTGTACGGCGCGATGTAGAGCAGCGGGGACGGCTCGGATGCGCTCGCCGTAACGACGATCGTGTAATCCAGCGCGCCTTGACGGCGGAGGGACTCAACGACTGTACGGACGGTCGATTGCTTCTGGCCGATGGCGACGTAGATACAAATAACGCCATTGCCCTTTTGGTTGACGATCGTGTCGATCGCGATCGTCGTCTTGCCGGTCTGGCGGTCGCCGATGATGAGCTCCCGTTGGCCGCGACCGATCGGGATCATCGCGTCGATTGCCTTGATGCCGGTTTGCATCGGCTCGAATACGGACTTACGGGCCATGACGCCCGGAGCCGGGGATTCGATCGGACGGAACTTCGTCGTCGCGATCGGACCGTTGCCGTCGACCGGCTGGCCAAGCGCGTTAACTACGCGGCCAAGCATCGCTTCGCCGACAGGCACTTCCATGATGCGGCCGGTACGCTTGACTTGGTCGCCTTCGCGAATGCCGGTGTACGGGCCCAAGATGACGACGCCGACGTTGTCTTCTTCGAGGTTGAGGGCCATGCCCACGACGCCGTTCGAGAATTCAAGCAGCTCGCCGGCCATCGCTTTTTCCAATCCGTGGACGCGAGCGACGCCGTCGCCGACCGTGATGACGGTACCGACGTCAACGACTTGGATATCGGATTGATAGTTCTGAATCTGCTGCTTGATCAGCGTGCTGATTTCTTCAGGACGGATACTCAATTCGTTCACCCCTGTCTCCTACTTACAAGATACATGCGTATATTACTGACTCGTTTGAAGTTCTTTGGATAGACGGTTCAGCTTGCCGCGCAGGCTGCCGTCGTAAAGCGTGTCGCCGATGCGTACGGTAATGCCGCCGATCAGCGATTCGTCTACCTCGCCGATGACGCGTACCTTTTTGCCGATGACCGCGGCGAATTGCGCGGCGATCTCATCGGACTGCTCGGACGTAAGCGGCTTGGCCGAGGTGACCAGGGCGTCGGCGCGTCCGAGGACGCCTCCGGCGACCGACATGTACGCGTCCAGCACAGCCGGGATCTCGGTCTCGCGACCGCGCTCGACCAGCAGGCTGACCGTGTTCAGCACGATCTGGGATACGTTGTCGCCGAACGTGCTGCGCAGCAGGGCGATTTTCTTGTCCAGCGTAATGTTCGGGGCCGACAGAAAAACGCGCAAGTCTGCGTTCGCTTCGATCGCGTCCGCGACCAGCTTCAGCTCGTTCTCCGTGCTGGCTACCGCGTCTTGCTCGCTCGCCAGATCGAAGAGCGCTCTGGCGTATCGTTTGGCTACGACCGTGCCGCGGCTCATGACTTCTTACCTACGTCTTTGAGATATTGATCGACCAGTTCGCCTTGGGCGCCCGCATCGACTTGCTTCTCGAGGATCTTGCTGGCGATTTGAACGGACAGGCCGCCGACTTCGGACTTGAGCGAAGCGATTGCCTTGTTCTTCTCGGCTTCGATGTCGCGTACCGCCTCTTCCTTCAGGCGGCTCGATTCGCCGCGCGCCGCGGAGATGATGTCGTCGGCTTGCTTGGAGCCGGTCGACTTCGCTTGTTCGATAATATCATAGGCTTCCTTGCGTGCTTGCTGCAGCGATTGCTTCTGCTCTTCGAGGAAACGTTCGCTCTCGGAGCGGTTGCGCTCGGCCGTGTCGATCTGCTCTTTGACAAGCTGACGGCGCTTTTCCATAATGCCGAACAGCGGACCGAAGGCGTACTTCGACAGCAGCAGGTACAAGATGCCGAATGCGATGACTTGAACAAAAAAGTTGGTCCATGTGATGGTCAACGATAGCCACTCCTTTCACCCAAAAACTGTCGATCAAATCCGAATTGCGCCCTCTTGCATAAGGAAGGCGTGGAGGCAGATGGCTCTCCGCGCCTAACGTTATAGATGAAATTGCTTACTTCGCCATGAAGATGAACGCGAGGACGAGGGAGATGATCGGCAGTGCTTCTACCAGACCTACGCCGATGAAAGCCGTCGTTTGCAGAGCGCCGCGCAGTTCTGGCTGGCGGGAGATGCCTTCGACCGTCTTGGAGAAGATCAGACCGTTACCGATACCGGCGCCGAGCGCGCCAAGGCCGAACACGATTGCAGCTGCTAACAGAGCATAAATTTCCATTTGTGAATATCCTCCTCGAATTGGGTACTTTGAGATTAATGATCTTCTTCGTGAATGCTAGCCTGACCGATATACACCATGGTCAGCATCGTAAATACGAACGCTTGGATGGCGCCTACGAATATACTGAAGCCCTGCCAGACGAGCAGCGCCGGAATCCCGACCCAACCCATGCCAAGGATAACGCCGATCATGACTTCGCCGGCGTAGATGTTGCCGAACAGCCGGAGACCCAGCGTCAGCGGCTTGGCCACCGTCTCGATCAGGTTGATCGGAAGGAAGAACGGCCACGGCTCGAAGTAATGCTTGAGATAATGCTTGCGGTTGTGGCGGAATCCCTGAATGTGCGAGATTACGATCACGGTGAGGGCGAGTGCCATCGTCATAGCGGCGTCTGCCGTAGGAGACTTCCACCATGCGAAGTGGGCTTCCTCTTCGCCGTTCATGAACAGGTCCATACCGAGGAACGTCGCGTGACCGTGCGCTTCGGTAATGAAGTTGAACGGAAGGCCGAGCATGTTGCCGATGAAAATGTAGATGATCAGCGTAAGACCGAGGCTCAGGTAGACGCGACCCCGCTTGAAGTCTGTCGCCATCCCGATGATGTTGCTGACGAACTCGACGACCCATTCCATAAAATTCTGCAGCTTGCCGGGATTGTCCACGGACAGATTGCGGACGGAAAGGCGCGCGAGTACAAATGCGACGATGCTGGTCACGATGACCATTATGATAGCCGCAAGGTCGAACTTCACACCGCCGAGAATGACGATTGGCGCTAAGTGATCCATGTTAGTGCTTTTCACCCCTTTCATCGGTGGCGTGGCCGCCTTGGCGGCGTCTGGACAAGATACCCAGTAGGAGTGTTGCCAACGGCGCCGCAATTAATCCCGCTACGGTAGCCGGGAGATTGAACTCGAGCAGGCGAACCGATACGAACGCGGCGAGCAGGGCCAACGCGGCGCGGGAAAGGAAGCCGAACCCCGAACGGGGTCTTCTGCCGCCGGACGCGGCTTCGCCGATCCGAACGGTCTTCCAAGCCAGATGCCACGCGACGAGCAAGCTGCCGATCGCACCGATCAGGAATCCTCCGAAGACAGTCTTGTAAGCGGGCAATAGCGCCCACCCCAGACATCCTATGGACAAAAAAAAGAACGTAATGCGGGAAACCTTCTTCATCAAAGCAGGCAAATCGTCCATCATTTGCCCCTTCCCTTGACGGCGAACTTCCGAATAAGGCCCACAGCCGAACCGATGCCGGCGACGAGGCCGACGATAAGTCCGACCAGATACCAAGTTGAGGTGCCGCGGTTGCCGTCAACCACGGATCCGATCCACCAGCCCAGGCCGACGCACACGGCCAGTTCGACACCGATAGCGGTTACGAGCCCGGCTGCGCGCCATGGATTCTCGTCCGGCGGCAGAGGCGGTTTTCGTTCGGATTCGGGCATGGACATCCGCTCCTTCGATCCCACTAACAAGAAAATCGACTAAAAGTAAGCCCTTTCTTCCTAATGGTTCAGGTAATATTGTATCCTTGGCCGATGGGATTTGTCAATTCGCATAAATTCAAACATTATGTGAACGCAAGCCCGCCAAACCCTTGATAAATCTGGATTCTTCCGCTGTTAAAACCATACAGTTGCGCTGTATGCTGTAGACAATTCACCCGGCATTCCTTCTGCCGTGCGAGCGGATTCGTCATCCGGCGAAAAATCCGCCGTCATTATTTGGCGATTTGGCTCCTCGCCTACGCACAAAAGGCGACGGCCCGCCCAAAGGGTCTCTCTCCCCTCACGCTTAACCGTCGCCGGGCTCGTCAACCCTCGAAAGCCGACGGCCGTTCTCCCTTGCCAAAATGATGCAGAATCGCTTGCGCGATCCGTCGCGAAGCCTGCCCGTCCCCGTACGGGTTCGCGGCATGGCTCATCCGTTCGTACAGCGCCGGATCGGTGAGCAGGGCGCTCGCCCTGTCGAAGATCAGATGCTCGTCCGTACCGACGAGCTCCAGCGTGCCGCCTCCTACGCCTTCCGGGCGCTCCGTCGTATCCCGCAGCACGAGTACGGGCACCCCGTAAGAAGGCGCCTCCTCCTGAATGCCGCCCGAATCGGTCAGGATCAGATGCGTGTGCTTGTAAAAGTTATGCAGCTCGACGACGTCGAGCGGATCGATCAGCCGGATCCGCGGATGATCGCCCAGAATCTCCTCGGCCGGTCCCTTGACGGCCGGATTCGGATGAACGGGGTACACCACGGCGATATCTTCGTGCGCTTCTGCGAGCTTGCGGACCGCGCGAAAAATCTGCCGGTGCGGCTCCCCTTGGTTCTCGCGGCGGTGCGCCGTCATAAGGACCAGACGCTTGCCGTTGGCCCAGTCGAGTACCGGATGCGAGAAATCGGGCTTCACCGTGTATTGGAATACGTCCGTCACAGTATTGCCCGTCACGTAAATCCGATCCTCCGGCTTGCTCTCCTTGCGCAGGTTGCCCGCCGACCATTGGGTCGGCGCGAAGTGAGCGTCCGCCAGCACGCCGGTCAACTGCCGGTTCATCTCCTCCGGATACGGAGAGAGCTTGTTCCAGGTGCGCAGGCCCGCTTCGACGTGGCCGATCTGGATCTGCTGCAGGAACGCGGCATAGCTCGCCAGGAAGCTTGTCAGCGTATCGCCGTGCACGAGCACCATGTCTGGCTTGGCCTCGGCCAGTATCGGCTCCAATCCTTGCAGGACGCGGATCGTGATCTCGTTCAGCGTCTGGCCGACCTGCATGACGTTCATATCGTAGTCCGGCCGGATATCGAAAATATCCAGCACCTGATCGAGCATCTGCCGGTGCTGCGCGGTCACGCAAACGGTGGATTCGATCAGTCCGGGGTATTTTTGCAGCTCCAGCACGAGCGGCGCCATCTTGATCGCTTCGGGGCGCACGCCGAATATCGACATGATTTTTATCGGTTTCACAAGTCCGTACCTCCCACAAGCCTAGCTCTGCTTTATTTGGTTCCGTAAAGCCGGTCGCCTGCGTCGCCGAGGCCCGGCACTATGTAACCGTGTTCGTTGAGATGCGAATCCAGGGCCGCGACGAAAATGTCGATCTCGGGGTGCGCCTCCTGGACAGCCTTGACGCCCTCGGGCGCCGCGATGAGGCACATCAGCTTGGTCGGCTTGCAGCCGCGCTGCTTCAGGATCGAGATCGCCGCGTTGGCCGAGCCGCCCGTCGCCAGCATCGGGTCGAGCACGATGAGCTCGCGCTCCGTCACGTCGGTCGGCAGGCTGACATAGTACTCGACCGGCTGAAGCGTCTCTTCGTCCCGATACAGCCCGATATGGCCTACCCTTGCGGACGGCAGCAGCTTGAGCACGCCGTCGACCATGCCGAGACCGGCGCGCAGGATCGGGATCAGGCCGACCATCCGGCCCGCGATGATCTTCCCCTCGGCTTCGACGACAGGGGTCTGCACCGTCGTCGTCGTAAGCGGAAAATCGCGCGTGGCCTCGTACGCCATCAGCGTGGAAATCTCGTCCACGAGCTCCCGGAATTGCTTGGTTTCCGTCTTTTTATCGCGCAAAAAAGTGACTTTATGCTGAATCAGCGGGTGGTCGCAAACTTGCAATCGCCCCATGGTGTTCCTCTCCTTTGTCCGTTCAGATGCCCGTTCATTATATCATTGTCTCCTCCGCGGCGCATCCATGCGTCGCCAACGCTCCCGGGCCGTCCATGCCGCGCAAAATCATCTGCAACGTTCGCCGCGGCGCGCCGATATTCATATCAGAAACAAATAGGGAGGCGTGTCCATATGAAAAAGACAAAGCAGGCCGTATCCGCGTTGGCGGCAGCCGCGCTCTTGCTGGCGGCGCTCGGCGGAAGCGCAATCGCGGCTTCGGCCGACAAGACGGCGGCGGAGACCAAGCTCAAGGCGCTGATCGATGCCGGCATCGTGTCCGGGGACCAGCAGGGCAACCTCAACCTGGGCGCCAACATTACGAGAGCCCAGCTCGCGATTATTATGGTTCGCGCATTCGGCTTGGAGAGCGAGGCCAAGCCGCCTGTTCAGACACCTACATTTACCGACGTAGCGCCCGGTTCCTGGTACAGCGGCTATATCTCGGCGGCCAAAAACCTGATCGAAGACAACGGATACACGCTCGGTACCGGGGACGGCAAGTTTAACCCGAACGGCAACGTGACTTCGGCCGAAGCCGTCGCGTTGCTGTGCAAGTTCCTTGGCATCCAGCCGGACGCAACAACGGCCGATTGGTCGGCCGCCTACGTCAAAGCCGCGTTGGAAAAAGGCATTCTGGACGCCAACTCGGCAAAAGGAATCAGCAAAACCAAGCCCGCCACCCGCGAGACGGTCTTCACTTATGCGAATACCGCGTTCGGCGCCGTGAAGGACAAAGAAGGCAGGACGGTTTACGATAAATTAAAAGAAGGCGTCGGCAGCGGCGTATACAATAAGAAGGAGAGCGGCACCGCACCGTAAGCCCGACTCCGCTTCAACCAAAGCCGCTCTTGTTCTTTCGACGAAGCATCCGACCACCCGAAGCATTCGTCACCCCCGGGCCTTTCTCCGCATAGGCTAATGACACAAAGCCCAGGGAGGATTGACCATGACTTCGAAAAACAAGGCCTTGGACAACAGCGCGCATATCTACGAGGCCGATCAGGATTGGGTGGCCGGCGCCAAGCAGATCCGGCAAAAGCTGTCCGACGTCTGCGGCGCCCATCATAACCGGAACGTGCGCGTAAAAACGATCGACGGACATTCGTACGAGGGAACGGTTGTCGGGATCGACGGCTGCCACCTTCATCTGGCCGTTTCGCCCAGCGTTATGGACGCCCGCTTCTTCGGTCCGTTCGCCGCGAATTCCATTCTGACGCTCGTGTTGTACGAATTGCTCGTTATCACGTTGCTTATTTAACGAACAGTACCGCAGACCCGCTGAACGCTCAGCTTGCCTGCGGTACTTTTTTTGTGCGAAGGCAGTATCGCCGCCCTCACCTTTTTTTTGCTATAATCAAAACACACTATGGAGGTGTGTTTAATTTCCCTCGAGACTCGCCGCGGCGGACCATCCCCGATTTTTTTCAAATAATCATCATGTTATCCCTTGCATTCGTTCATCCTAAGCAGACTGCGCCCGGACCGGGCATGGAATTTTCGACAGTCACCAGGAGGTCGGTATGCCGGGTAACTCTTCTAAATCCCCGTTCTCGCCGCAGTGGGGCAAGACGAGCGGAAGAACATTTACGGACGTCAGCCCTAAAGGGGGCAAGTCGGCCAGATTCGACCGCCAGGCGGCGCTGCTGCTGGCCGTGCACGCGCTCTTCACCTGCGGCAATGCGCTGTCCGCAACGTTCGTCAATATTTACATTTGGAAAATCAAACAGGATTACGCGCTTCTCGGGTGGTTCGCCGTCGTTCACCAGCTCGCGATGTCCCTTACGTTTTGGCTGGCCGGAAAATGGGTCAAAGAAGGCAACAAAATGAACGCCCTGCGGGGCGGCGTCATCGCAGCAGCCGCTTTTTACGGACTCGTGCTCGCGTTCGGCACGCGCGCCGCGGATGCAGTCCCGTTGCTTGGGCTTGTCCAGGGCATCTCCTCGGGGTTGTTCTGGCTGTCCTTTAACGTCGTCTACTTCGAAATTACGGATCCCGGCAACCGGGATCGCTTTAACGGCTGGACCGGCTTGCTCGGCTCGCTGTCCGGCATGCTGGCGCCCTGGCTGTCCGGCATTCTGATCGCCAGCAGCGGAGGCAATACGGGCTATCGCCTCATATTCGGGATCTCGCTTGCGATCTTCATCGCAGGTGCGGCGCTGACGTTCGGACTGCACAAGCGCGAGCCTGCCGGCCGCTACGACTGGCGAATAGGCCTAGGCCGGCTGCTTCGTGCTGGCAGTCCTTGGCGCGCCATCACCTGGGCGATGGTGGCGCAGGGCCTGCGGGAGGGCATCTTCGGCTTCGTCATCGCGCTTCTCGTTTACACGTCGACAGGGAGCGAGATGAAGCTCGGCAGCTTTTCGTTGTATACGTCCGCCGCGGCGCTGATCAGCTTTTGGATCGCGGGCAGACTACTCAAGCCGAAGGGCCGATACTGGGGCATGTTCGCGGGTGCTGCCATGCTCATCGCGTTTATCGTTCCTCTATTCTGGGGCACGGGCTATTCTCAGCTCCTTATCTTCGGCCTGGGGACCGCGATCTTCGTTCCGCTTTATTCGATCCCATCGGTCTCGGTCGTTTTCGACCAGATCGGCGGCAACGAAGCGGATGTCAAGCAGCGGGAAGAGCGCGTCATCCTGCGGGAGCTGGCGCTCAACGCCGGCCGCTTCATCGGCACGATCGTGTTCATCGTCTGCGTATCGCAGAGCGCGAACCCGACGCTCATCCGCATGCTCCTGCTCGTCTTCGGCAGTTCGCCGTTGTTAGCGTGGGCCATGCTGCGCAAGCGTCTGCGCAATGGGACAGGCGCGGTAGCGGCAAGTAAGGGACGCCCCTAGCTAGCCAAGCTAATCGTAAATCCCAGCTTTCAGCTTGCATAACTGTGTACGATCAAGTTACAATTACAACTGATACTTTATTGCATACAGTTGAATGGAAAGTGAGCGTGATGAACGTGAGCAGTCTCGGATCTCCTTATTCGCTAAAGGGATTATCGCTTCGCAACCGCATCGTCATGAGCCCGATGTGCCAGTATTCCGTCGACGCGGAAGACGGCGCTCCTAACGATTGGCACTTCGTTCACTACGTTTCCCGCGCAGTCGGAGGCGCCGGTCTCATTCTCGTCGAGATGACCGACGTAGAACCTGACGGGCGCATCTCGAATAGAGATCTCGGCCTATGGTCGGACGAGCAAATTCCCGCTTACCGGCGTATCGTAGACGAGGTCCACAAGCACGGCGGCAAGATCGGCATCCAGATCGCGCATGCCGGGCGCAAAGCGCTTGACGCGGAACCGCCTGTCGGCCCGTGGAACGAGCCGTTCGACGCCACCGCCAAGCAGCCCCGCGCGCTCAGCACCGAAGAAGTCTGGGCACTGGTCGGCAAATTCGCCGATGCCGCAGCCCGCGCGGTCAAAGCCGGGTTCGACACGATCCAGCTCCACGGCGCTCACGGCTACTTGATCCACCAATTCCACTCGCCGGGCATTAACAAGCGCGACGACGAATTCGGTCGCGACAAAGCCAAATTCGGCGTGGAGGTCATCAAAGCCGTCAAGGCCGTCTTGCCCTCCGATATGCCCCTGCTCATGCGGGTGTCCGCGATAGAGTATGCAGAGTACGGCTACGACCTTGACCATATTCTAGAGGTCTCGCGCGCTTACCGCGACGCGGGCGTCGACCTGTTCGACGTCTCCACCGGCGGCGAAGGCGGCCCGGCAGTGAAGGGCAAGCCCGGCAACTATCCAGGCTATCAGGTACCGTTCGCGCGTGCGCTGAAGGAAGCGCTCGGCGTCCCCGTCAGCGCCGTCGGCATGCTTGACGATGCCGAGCTCGCCGAGCACGTCGTCGCATCGGGCGACGCCGAGCTGGCCGTCATCGGCCGCGCCATGCTGCGCAACCCGTACTGGGCGATCGACGCGCTGCGCCGCCTCGACGGCAAAACCGACATCCCGAAAGCCTATGAACGGGGCTATCCCGTTCATCGCTAATTTAACGCCGTTCATAAGCCGACGCGGTCCAGTTGCCGCGTCGGCTTTTATATTGTCGTCGGCTAAACTTCGCTTCGCACGGCCACCGCGCACCATTCTTGTGCATCCTCGCCTCTCCGCCCCCGCGTCGTCGCCCCGACCAACCCACCATGCACATTTCTTATGCATCTTCGCTCCTACCGCCCCCCCGCCTCATCGCCCAACCGTCCCGTCATGCACATTTCTTAGGCATCTTCGCTTCACCCGTCCGCGTCTCATCCTACCTCGCGCCCACCATGCACATTTCTTATGCATCTTCACCCCAACTCCCCCCATCTCATCGCCCGACCAACCCATCATGCACATTTCTTATGCATCTTCGCTCCTACCGCCCCTGACCCATCTCCCCACGTGCCCACCATGCACATTTCTTATGCATCTTCGCCTCATCCGCCCCTGACCCATCTCTCCACGCGCCCACCATGCACATTTTTTATGCATCTTCGCTCCTACCGCCCACCATGCACATTAATTGTACACGGATGCTATTCGACTCTTGTGCCCAGCAGATAACGATACTTGTGCTTGTGATCCACACTCTCGGGCACGATCAGTCCCTTTCTTACTAACGATGCGATATATTTCGATATCGTATTTCGATGCAGCCCCAATTTCCCCCGTAATTCATAAGGCTCCAACGGCCCCGAAATACGAGACGCATAATCGAGTATTCGCGTTTCAATCATCGTCAGTGCCGTACTCTCCTCGTCCCCCACCCTCATTTTCCCTAGCATCTGCTGCAGCACCTGCTGACACTGCCTGGGTTTGTCGCGGATGGAGAGAAAGGCAAGACGCAGCACGGACCAACCGTCGATGACGAGATGGTTTTGGCGTGAGCTCATCTTCGTATTCAGCAGGCGTGGCGTTCATGCGGTGAGAAGCGCGGCCATCCACTTCGATCGCTACACGATACGCGTTCGTGAAATACACAAAATCGATGTACCGGAAACCGTCTTTGTAATCCTCCACCTCGTATTCGGGAATCAGTCCCTTCAAGCTGCCGAAAGCTGGAAACCAGGTGAAGCGTAAAAAGTACATGGAAGCATACGTCAATCCGGACTTTAGCCGGAGTAATCTGGCACCTTTAGCTGCCCGGAGCGTCGTGGCCCACCAGGAGGCGAATGCTTTTTCAAACTGTCGGTTGGCCTCCGGATCTCCCTGCCGATACAAAGCATCGGCCTTAAACTTTTCCAGGTTAAATAAGTCTGGACTCATCGCATCTTTGCTCCTTTTTATCACCTTATGTAAAACAAAAACGCCGCCCGCCTCCCTCATCCGAAGATAAGGAATGCAAGCGGCGCGTGCTTCACGCCGATAAGATTATTGGTCTATTTCCCGTTTCCGCTTCCGTTATCGTTATCGTCATCGTCGCCTAATGCGTCCCGAGCCGCCGAAGCTCGTTCGCGGCTTCGTCGTCTTGCGCGGCTTGAAGCTCGAGCCGGACTTGCTCCCGGAGCTGCCCGTGCCGTCGCGCGTAATGCTGCCCGTCGTCGACTTTTTCTTGCCGAACAGTCCGTCGGAGCCTACGCTGCCGCTGGAGCCGGACGAGCTGCCGCGCTTGAAGATCGAGCCCTTTTTGTCCACCGTGAGCGGCGGCGCGACCTTCTGATCGCTGACCGTCGGCGTGCGGTAGGTACCCGAGGTCGGCGGATATGACTTTTGGCTCCCGTAGCCGCGATAGTCGCCGTAATAGCCGCCTCTCGACGAATCGAACAGGTTGCCGATCAAGCTCGCGAGCAGGTAGCCCTCCAGGAAAGATGGACTGTAGTTCTGCCGCACGTATTCCTTGGAGTCGACCTCGACCAGGCTGTCCTCCGGCTTGTTCGGATCCTTTTGCACATGAATGACCTGATCCGAATAGACGAGGAACATATGCTCGGGATCGTCCTTGGACACCTGCTCAGGCTTCTTCTTGGCCTCGAGCGCCGTAGCGACCTCCTGAACCGTCTCCCCCGCCGCCCTGTAGACGTAGGAGGTCTGGCTGCCGCTGCCGCTGACCGACTCGAGCGGATACGTCTCCTGAACGTTAAGGCTCGGCCCGCACGCGGACAACAGCGTCACGACCAAGGCCAGCATAACGGTCAGGTGAATGGAGGAACGCAGCCATCCGCGACCGGAACGCCGGCGCGCCGGCCGGCTCATCGTCCGCTTCCTCTCAGCCACTCCACGTCTCCCGGCAGTACGCTTTCGCCTTCATACAGCATGAAGCGCCCGTCCTGCCATTCGATCCGCAGCAGGTTACGCCCGTCCGATTGGAAACGCCATACGTAAAGATCGCCTCCCGCCGAGGTAAAAGGCGTGCTGCCCGCCTCGACGATCCGCGTGTTGTATTGGTCCTCCAGGTGGTAATCGATACCGTCCAGCTCGATATGCGCCGGCACTTCGTCCATCGAATCGAGACGCCCGTCAATCGTGCTGAACAAGGAATACGACAGATCGAGCCGCTGCTCGATGTTCAGATAGCGGACGTCCGCGCCGTCCCGAAGCGTCAGCCAAACTTCGTTACGGGCTGTCGGCTTCGTGCGCCCGGTCACCTGGTAAGTGACAAGGGACACCTCGCACACGTCTCCCGGCCCCATCGTCAGCACGCTTCGCTCCTGCGGAAGCGGCTCAGCTTTTTTCAAAATATTTTTAACCCGTTTGAACAAGCTCATCTCTTGTCCTCCTCTCCCGCAGCCTTACAGGCACGAGCCGATGATCATCGCACCGACCAGATGCAGGGAGCCCGCGATCAGGCCATACCCTACGACGCCGTCCCGCACGCCTTCGTCCAAACGCAAATCCCCGATGCGCCTGAACGCGAATTCGACGATCCACTCCAGCACGAAGAGGATGACGAACGAAATGAAGGAGACGAGCAGCGCCTCGCCCAGATCGTCTGACGTCACGATCGAGCGGGACAGAATGTAACCTTGTGCGACGAGCTTCAGCACGAACCGGACGGTGACCGCCGTATTGCCCCGCTTCATCTCTTCCATATCCTTGTACTTGGTGAAATAAGCGTCGATGCCCATGAGAATGAACAGAAGCACCGCGCCCGCCGCCGTCCACAGCAGCGTGCCGACCACGTTTTCAATCGTCAATGTTAACGTCTCTCCTCCCGCGGATAAAACCGGGCGATTCCGCATGAGCCTGCGGGAATGGGCCGCCCGAAGCGCCCCTTTTCGGACGCGCCATGAAATGCTTTCCTTATTTTAGCTTAGATGGGCGTTTGAAAAAAGGACCCCGCGGGGGAGTCCTCTTGGATCGCCTTAGCTCTCGTACTTTTTCATCAGGGCCGCCAGTTCGTCCTCGACGGCTTTGTCCTTGCCGAGCGTCGCGAACTCGTCGTCCAGCGACCTGCCTTTGGACTGGCTGAGCTCCTCGGTCGCCTCGGCGTGCGCTTCCATCTGCCGGACCTTCTCTTCCATCCGGCTAAGACCGGACATCGCGGTATCGGTGCCGAAGCCGGCCATCGCCTTGTTGATGCCGGCTTGCGCCTTGGCCGCGTTGGCACGGGCGACCAGCGTCTCGCGCCGGTTCTTGAGGTCGGTGAATTGCTTGCGCATCTCGTCGAGCTTCAGACGCAGATTGTCGGCGGCCTGCTTGTTCTGATCGTAGCTGGCTTTGTACTCGGCAACCTTCGTCTCTGCCGCTTTCTTCTCCTCGAGCGCGCGCCGCGCGAGGTCGATATTCTTCGCCTGCGCGGCGATGTTCGCCTGCTCTTCGCGCTTGGCGACGAGCGCCGACTGCTCCTCGTACAGCTGCTTGAATCGCTTTTCGATCGCGATCTGGGCGGCGACCGCCTTTTCCGCGTCCTCGAGATCCTCTGCCATGTCGCGCAGGTATTGATCGGTCATCTTGACCGGGTCTTCCGCCTTCTCAATTAAGGCATATACGTTAGACAGCGTGAGATCGCGCAATCGTTTGAAAATAGACATTTACACGAATCCTCCTCTTGTCCGCTTGTTCGCGGCTATGTATTGTAGTACGCGGATGCAGGCCGACCGTTTCAACATTTCCCCGTAGACGCCCAACTATCCGTCAAAATAAATATACATCCGGCCTGCCTCGAAAGGCAAAGCCGGATGTATGTCGAATAAGCGCGACAGATCAGTCTCCGATCTGATACGGCCGCTTGACGTAAGAAGTGCGGAGACCGTAATCCTCGGAGTCCGTATAGTCGATCGTCAGCGACCCGATCCTCGATTCGCTGCCCGGCAGCTCGGTCAGCCACATCGCGTCGTCGGGGCAGTCCGCCGTGATGAACTTGCCCGCGTCGTCGTCGGGCGAAGCGTGAAACTTCAGATAGGCCTTGCCGCCCTCGACGGCCAGCACTTCGACGAAGCCCGAGTCGTGGTTGACCGCAAGACGCGCCCGCCGCCCGAGTCCCGCCGTCGTCAGCTTGGCTTCTTCGACCAGACGGTACGCTCTGGATAGCGGTACCGAGAATTCCCCGTTCGCCTCGCTCGGACGGTCGACGAAAAAGTAATACGGCGTCACGCCGGCCAGCTCGAGGCGCTCCAGCAGCTCGCCCAGCAGCTCCGGCGCGTCGTTGATCCCGCCAAGGATCGGCGTCCGGTTCACGATGACGGCCCCGGCGTCGCGGAGCGAGCGGAACGCGCGAATCGCTTGGTCCGTCATCTCCCGCGGATGATGAATGTGCGCCATCAGATAAAGCGGCTTGGAAGGCGTTGAAAATTCGCGGATTAGGCGCAGCAAACCCAGGTCGTCCGAAATGCGCATCGGTTCCATGATCGGCATGCGCGTGCTGAGCCTGATAATTCCGACGTGCGGGATGGCCCGCAGGCTCTGGAGTAGATTCCGCAGCTTGAGCGTGGGAAGGCCGAAGCAGTCGCCGCCCGCCAGTATCACCTGGCGGATCTCAGGATGGGCCGCCACGTATGCGAGCGCCGGCGACACGCCCTCTTCAGCCTCCGTCTCAGGAAGCATCAGGAAAGCGGACGTCCGGAACTTATGGCGGTAACCTTGGGCCAGATATTCGGCTTCGTCGTCGGAGGCGCCCCAGATCCCTTGGCCGCCGGACGCCGGCAAAGATGGAGACAGCAGCTTGCGGAGCGGATCGTTAGCGTCGCCCCAGTCGATGAGGCTATGATAATACGTATTCGTGTTCATGCAGAAAGGAGCGGCAGCGTCTTGGTCCATGTTTCTGGCGAATTCCGGCATGGCCAACGTGAATTCCTCCTTCTCCCGGTCTAAAGTCGACACGCCTCGAAGGACAGAAAAGACCCTTCTGCAACAGGCGCGCGCAATACGCTTAGCCAGACAGAGGGGTCTTGTAGAGACGCCAAAAGACCCGGCGAGGGTCATTCAAGCTTCAATAAATTAGATGTGACCCATCCACTGCCTACGAGGTTAGCTGACGGACTCGGGTAAGATGGTACCCTATGAAGCCTGCAATGGCTTCAATTCGCCCCATAAAGACTTGGTTCCCCCGTTTCCCGGCCGATACCGGGAATTAAGCGTACACTTAGTTTATACCGAATGTCCCGAATCGTCAAACAAATGGCGCCCGATTCGGCCTCGAAAGGTCAAAATTGGGCGCCTGTACCTGTTTTTAGGATACGCCGGCGAGCCTGGTCTTAGTATTCAAGACCTTGATACAGCGGATATTGCGAGGAGAGCTCTCGCACCAGCTTGCGCGCTTCTTCAAGCTTGGTCTCGTCCTTGGCGTTCTTCAGCGTGATGGCGATGGCCTGGCCGACCTTCTTCATCGCCGCGGCGTCCATGCCGCGCGAAGTAACGGCCGGCGTGCCGATACGGATGCCGCTCGTGATGAACGGGCTCGTCGGATCGAACGGAATCGCGTTCTTGTTGACGGTGATGCCCACGGAGTCGAGCAGGTGCTCGGCATCCTTGCCCGTGATGTTCAGGCTGCGGGTGTCTACGAGCATCAAGTGGTTGTCCGTGCCGCCGGAGACGAGGTTGATGCCCTCTGCGGTCAGCGTCTCGGCAAGCGCCTTGGCGTTGGTCACGACGTTAGCCGCGTAGTCCTTGAAGGACGGCTGCAATGCTTCGCCGAGCGCAACGGCTTTGGCCGCGATCGTGTGCATGAGCGGGCCGCCCTGCGTGCCGGGGAATACCGCCTTGTCGATCGCCGCGGCCCAAGGCTTGGTGCACAGGATCAAGCCGCCGCGCGGTCCGCGCAGCGTCTTGTGCGTCGTCGTCGTAACGAAGTGCGCGTGCGGCACCGGGCTCGGGTGCTGGCCGCCAGCCACGAGACCGGCGATATGCGCCATGTCGACCATGAACAGCGCGCCCACGTCGCGAGCGATCTGGCCGAGCACTTCGAAGTCGATGATGCGCGGATACGCGCTTGCGCCGGCGACGATCATGCGCGGACGGTGCTTGAACGCGGCTTTGCGGACTTCGTCGTAGTTGATCGTGAACGTCTGCTCGTCGACGCCGTAAGCGACGAAGTTATACAGCAGGCCGGAAGCGTTGACCGGGCTGCCGTGCGTCAGGTGTCCGCCGTGCGCGAGGTTCATGCCGAGCACGGTGTCGCCCGGTTGCAGCGTCGCCAGGTAGACGGCGAGGTTCGCCTGCGCGCCGGAGTGCGGCTGCACGTTGGCATGGTCGGCGCCGAACAGTTCCTTGGCGCGGTTGCGGGCGATCTCTTCGGGAATGTCGACGTACTCGCAGCCGCCGTAGAACCGCTTGCCCGGGTAGCCTTCTGCATATTTGTTGGTCAGAACGGTGCCCATCGCTTCAAGGACGGCTTCGCTAACGATGTTTTCGGATGCGATCAGCTCGAGGTTGTCGCGTTGGCGGCCGAGCTCGAGGTTAAGGGCTTTGACGATCTCGGGATCTTGCTTGCGCAGATTGGCGGTCATGGGTGGTCCTCCTCAAGGTTATGGAAAGTTGATTTAAAAGCGACGACGAGAATAACTGCAATTTTGCAGTTCATTTCATTTATGTTCGCCGACGACGAGGGGATAGCTGCCTAAACGCAGGTATTTCTCAGCCTTCGGTTGTTTTGTTTACGGCTGAAGCGATTTAACTGTACATTTGCAGCTATCCGGCTTATCTGGCCGTCATCCCGCTACATAAGCTGCATATTTGCAGTTATTTCCGATCGGGCGGGACGAATCGGCGTCTTGCGCGCCTGATAGCTGCTTAGCTCAGGGTTAATAGAGGTTAATTGGGATTAATCGAGCGATTCCCGTCTTCCGCATGTCCGACGGCCGAGCGGTCCGGCTGCCGAGGCTGTCGCCGGCCGAGCGGCGGCTGCTCAGTCGCACGTGCCGGAAGGCGGCGCCTCCCGGCTTGTCTTTGCGTATACCGCGCGCTCGCCGCCGATCAGCTTGGGCCGCGCGTATGCCATCGTCACCCGCGCTTCCCCGATCCAGCGGCCGGATGGCCTTACCGGCACGGCAACCGGGCGCAGGTGCATGCCGATCAGCGTTTCCCCGATATCCAGGCCCGCATCGACGGCTACCGCCTCGACGAGGCATGGATCCGCCAACTGACTGAAAGCGTAAGCGGCCATGGAGCCGCCGGCCTTGGGCACGGGCACGGCCGATACGATCGTCCAGCCCCGGGCCAGGGCCAAGCTTCGCTCGGTCACGAGCGCGCGGTTCAGGTGCTCGCAGCATTGCCATACCGTCTCGAACCCCTGCCGCTCGCGGACGCGCCGCACCCCTTCGTAGATCTCCCGGGCGACGGCCGGCGCTCCGGACGTGCCGATGCGGCGTCCTTGCACCTCGCTCGTGCTGACGCCCAGCACGACGATCTGTCCGGCGCCCAGCGCAGCCGCTTCGGCCAGTTCAGCCAACGCTTGCTCGACTTGCCCCGAGACGGGCAAAGCTTGGTTACGGTCAGTCATTCGCTATGCGCCTCCGCTTCCGTTCAAGGGTGGAGTGCCTGCTGCTCTTCAAGGGCCTTGACCTTGTTCAGGCGTCCGACATGGCGAGGCCCTTCGGAGAAGGGCGTGTCCAGCCAGACGCGCACGATCTCCTCGGCTACGCCCGGTCCGACGACGCGCTCGCCCATCGCCAGTACATTGGTGTCGTTGTGCTCGCGCGTGGCCTTGGCCGAGAACAAATCGTGCACGAGCGCGCAGCGGATACCCGGCGTCTTGTTCGCCGCGATCGACATGCCGATCCCGGTGCCGCAGATCAGAATGCCTCTGTCCGCTTCCCCGCTGACGACCTTGCCGCATACGGGCACGGCATAATCCGGATAATCCACCGAATCCCCGCAATGGCATCCGAGATCGATAATCTGGTGACCCTGCGCTTCCAGGAACGGGACGATGACGTCCTTGAGACGATAGCCCGCGTGGTCGGCGCCGATGGCGATGATCATGACTGTACCTACCTCCCTTGATTGTCAGTTGTATTATACCGAATTTGCCGAAAAAAGACGAAAAAGAGCACGCATGCTTAAAGCACGCTGCTCTCTGCCCAGGCGACCGGCCGACATTCCGGTGCTCCACTGTGGTTAATCCCACTTGTGTCGCCAGTTACACCGGAACTGCAACTTGTAGCTACATCATAGCGAAGGAAAATGCCGAAGTCAATCGAAAATAGACTATAATCAACGTTATCAATGCTTATGACGGTTCAGTAAGGAGCTCGCATGAACAATCTGTTGATTACCGGATACCGGGCGCACGAGCTCGGCATTTTCGGACAAAAACACAAGGGCATTCCTTTTATACGCAAGGCAATCGAATCCAAGCTAATCCCGTTAGTCGAAGAGGGTCTCGAATGGGTCATCACGCCCGGCCAATACGGCGTCGATCTGTGGGCTTGCGAATCGGTCATCGCGCTGAAAAAGGAGTATCCGCAGCTGCGGCTGTCGATCCTGACGGCCTTCGAGGGCCAGGAGGAAAAGTGGAGCGAGGACAAGCAGGAATATTACCGCGGCATCCTGAAGGATGTAGACTTTTACGGTGCCGTGAGCAAGCAGCCTTACAATGGACCGTGGCAGTTCGCCGCGCGCGACGATTTGCTCCTCCGCAAAACGGAAGGCATCATTCTCGTTTACGATGAGGAAGCCGGGGATGCCAGCCCGAAGTTTATGAAGGAAAAGGCGCTGCGCAAAAACCGCGAGGACGGTTACCTCTATCTATCCGTCAGCTCGGAGGACATTCAGAGTGCCGCGAACGAGGAGCAGTACGAAATGGCGGACGGGATGGCCGAGGCGGAGAATTACGAGGACAGGGGTCCGGAATGGAACGAAGAGATTTGATGGAAGCCGGGCGTTGCGTCAATATCGCGCGAGCTGCAGGCTCGCAACCCGGAGGAGGCCGAACGCGTAATGGAATTGATGCCTGCATGGAAGCGCTGGGGTTATGAAGAAGGTCTCGTGGAAGGTCTGGAAAAGGGAAAAGAAAAAGGCATAGAAGCCGGCCGCGCCGAGAGCGTGCGCAAGCTGCTGGCCAAAGGCTTTACGCCCGGACAGATCGCCGACCTGCTCGATCTGCCGCAGGAAGAGGTCGCCAAGCTGCGGGATTCGCATTAAAATAGCGCCGCCCGCTCCACAGCCGGAGCAAGCGGCGCTTTGCCGTTCGACAAGGATGTGCAAGCATGCCGCCCTATCCCATCCATCCTTTATTCCGCAGCTTGCCCAGCGCCAAAGGCCCGCTCGATCGCCTCGCGAATCTCCCGCGCGCAAGCCTCGTATACCGCAAGCGGCCCGCCGTACGGATCCGCGATGTCAAGATCGGGCGCGCGCCGCGACAGCTCGGTCAGGCGCCGCCTGTCCTGTTCGGGAAACGGCTTGCCGAGCGCCAGCGCCATCTGAAATTCAGCATGGAGACGGTCCATCTCCTGCAAATCCGGCAGCAGCGCCTCGCTCTGGCGCGCGTATTCCTTCAAAGTATAGGTCTTGGAAGCCGCGTGCGGATACCGTTCCGCGATCGCGCGCTTGTGAGAAGCGGTCATCGTCAGGATGAGCTCCGCCCACTCCACGTCTCCCCGGTCGAGCCTCGTCGAAGAACCGGGCAGCGCGACATGGCTGCGCCTTAGCGTCTCCGCCGCGTTCGCGGAGATCGGCATGCCCGACTGGGCAGCCACCCCTGCGGATCGCACTTCCAGCTCGGTTCCCGTCCGTCTCGCCCAGTCGCGCAGCAGGGCTTCGGCCATCGGACTCCGGCATGTATTCCCGGTGCACACCATCAATATACGCCGCATGATCCTGGCCTCCTCGTTCGGACGGACCGTCACCCCGTCACTTTATAGTGAACTAGTTATATCAGAAACAGCAGGCCGAATGCAAACAAAATCACCCCGCCGAACGCTTCTCCGTAGCCGCCCAGCGACTGGCTTACCCGCGTCCCGAGCAGCAGCCCCAGCACGCTCATGGCGCCGCCCACGAATCCGAACATGAGCACCGTGAACATCATATGCGCCGAGAACATCCCCAGAGAGACGCCGACCGAAAAGGCATCGATGCTCACGCTGAGCGCGAAAACGAGCATTCCCCAAAACGTCCGATGGTTAAACGACGAGACCGAATCTCCGCGGATCGCGCTGTACACCATATGCCCGCCGAGAAGGATCAAAAGCGCGCCCGCCGCCGACGTAGCGACGCCGCCAAGCAGTTCGCTCACATAGTGGCCGGTCAGCATGCCGCCAAGCGGCATCAGTACGTGAAACAAAGCGATCAAGGCGCTCAGCTTGAGCACGTCCAATTTCCGGATTCCCTTCAGCCCGATCCCGATGCCGAGCGAGAAGGCATCCATCCCGAGCGCGACCGCCATAATGCCGATCGTAATCAAATGCCCTGCCGCCGCAGACCATTCCATGCTTTAGCCCCCTTGTCCAGCTAGCCCGATATAGGGAGCATATGCGGACAAGACGGCGAACATGACCCGACGAAGGCAGATGAAACGGTTTGCGCCAGAAGGAGAGCGGAGGCGTGTCGAAACCGAGAGCCCGGTACGAGCATACGCGGGGAGCGGAGCTGCGAGCGGGAGCCGGCAGGCGCGCGTCTAGCGGCGAGCCTGGAAGCCTTTATGGCGCCCGATAGGCAGCGCCTGTCAGACCGGCAGCGCGCGGCCGCCGGCCGCCTTGCGCATGCGGTTCATGAGCGCGGCCCCGATGCCTTCCTCCGGGAAGGCTTCGGCCGCGATAAACCGCAGGCCGCGCGCGTCGCACTCGCGCAGCGCCGCGTACAGCGCCTGCGCGGCCGCCGCCGGCGCCGCGCGCGGGCCCAGCGCGATGACGGCGTCCGCGCTATAAGACCCGGCGTGCTCGTCGCAGCACAGCACGCCGGCAGGCTCGCCCCGCCGCCGCGCCGCGTCGACGGCGGCCTGCACCGCGGCGCGCACGGCCTCCGGCGCGCCGGAGGCGATCGCCATTACGCCCTGCGGGGCGTAATGGGCGTACTTCACGCCGGGCGAGCGCGGCGCGCCCGCCGCATCAACCGCCGCCGCATCGGCTCCGGCGGCTTCAATCGCGCTCGCGGCGCCCGTGGAACCGGCGGCTGCGTCGCCATCGCTCCCGCCCGCCGCAACCTCCGCGCCCGAGACCACGATGCGCGCCGCGCCGCCCGCGGCCTCGCGCAGCTGCTCGGCCGTCACGCCGCCCGGCCGCAGGATATGCACGTCGCCGCCGAGCGCGCGGACGACGGTCGACTCCACGCCGACGCCGGTCGGGCCGCCGTCGAGCACGCCGTCGATGCGCCCGTCGAGATCGTCGCGCACATGGCTCGCGAGGGTCGGGCTCGGCCGTCCCGAGCGGTTCGCGCTGGGCGCCGCGACCGGGCAGCCGGCGGCCGCGATCAGCCGCCGGGCGGTCTCGTGCGCCGGCACGCGCACGGCGACCGTGTCGAGCCCCGCGGTGACGCGGGCCGCTACGGCCCCGGGACGCACGGGCAGTACCAGCGTGAGCGGCCCTGGCCAGAAGGCGGCCATGAGCGTCCGCTCCAGCGGCGACACCTCCGCGGCCAGCGCGTCCGCGTCCGCCGCGTCCGCGAGATGCACGATCAGCGGGTTGTCGGAAGGCCTCCCCTTGGCCGCAAAGATCCGCTCCGCGGCCGCTTCGCTGCGCGCGTCCGCCCCGAGCCCGTACACCGTCTCGGTCGGAAACGCCACGACGCCGCCTGCGGCAAGCGCCGCGGCGGCTTCGTTCAAGCCGGCATCCCCGTCCGCCGGCGTCCAATATTTCGTCTTCGTATGCATGTCCGTCCCTCGCGTTCCTTCAAGTTAGGACGATTATATCACAGCGTTCGGGAGAACAACGATCCGCTCAAGAGAACAACGATGCGATAAAGCTGAACAGCTTCTCGAGCAGCACGATCAGGAAGAACTCGGCCTTCGGCTTCTCCGCAGGCACCGCCGCGGCGATGACGCCGTCCTCTTGCGCTGCGTTCGCGGACGCTTTTTTGATCTTTGCAGCGTTGCTTTGATCGTCCTTTTGCGCAGCTGCCGTCTGCTTGGCAGACTGCTTCTCGCCGGATGCCGCCTGATCGTCCGCCTTGGCCGATGCGGCCAGGCACAGCGGCGGGAACAGCACGCACCACCAGTTGGCGCCGCCGCCCTTGCCGAGCGTAATTCGGAGCGCCTCGTACTGCCCCGCCGGATACGTTTTTCCCTCGAACGTTTTCGCCGGAAAGTCCACGACCGCAAGCTCCGTTTTTTCGCCGTAACCGGCCTTGGAGCCCTTCAGCGACTTGTCGGCCGCCGCTTCGACATCCGACAGCCGCGAACGGATGAGCGCACGCGCTTCTTCGATCGTCCCCGGCATTTCGCCCCAAGATTCAATTAACGCGGAGACGTCGCCCTGCACTTTGCGCTTGATCGCCTGATCGCGATCGCTGTCCGAATTGGCGATGATCCGGATGCGGATCGCCTGGTTCGGTATCGTATCGTCGCCTTCGGCATCCGCCGAGGCGCGGTTCACTGCCAATGTGGAAAAGCCCGACAGACCGATAAGAAGAAGAAAAAGAAAAGGACCATAATGACGAAGACCACGCATCGTTCTCGCTCCTTGTGCGCACCCGTCGGTGCGGCCGATGCGTTCCGGAACGGCTTAGTCCTCATTATGTCCTTCTCTCGAATCTGTAAACCTAGCAATCTATATTTTGTTATTTTAGAAACGAAGCGCGAGCACGTGGCGGTCGATGCCGGCGTAATCACGTACGATGCGGATCTCGTCCCACTCGGCCGTATCGCGGAGTAGCGACGACGCCTGCCCTGCCTGGTGGATGCCGACCTCCCAGGCGACCATCGCCGGCAATTCCGCCAGCCCGCTCAGTTGCTCCGCCATCCGGCGGTAAGGAGCCAGCCCGTCCGGCCCGCCGTCCAGCGCAAGATGCGGCTCGTGCTCCCGCACTTCCGCCTGCAGGCCCGGCAGGTCCGACGAAGGGATGTATGGCGGATTGGATACGAGGATATCGATCCGCTCGCCCGCATGCGCGCCGCCTGCCAGAAACGGCGCCAGCAGATCGCCTTGCACGAAGCGAACGTTCGCGCCGAGCGCGGCCGCGTTGCCCGCCGCCACTTCGAGCGCTTCCGGCGACAGATCGCTGGCCGTCACCTGCCAGCCGGGTTGCTCCAGCTTCAGCGTGACCGCCAGCGCGCCGCTGCCCGTGCCGACGTCCAGCACGCACAGCTCCGTCTCCGGCGCGACGCTTGGCGCTGTCTCCGCCTGCCCTTCGCCTCGCTTCGCCTTGCGCGCCGCCGCGATCTTGGCCGCGCCCTCGAGCACCGCTTCGGCCAGCAGCTCCGTCTCGGGCCTCGGGATCAGCACCGCCGGCGTCACGGCAAATCGCCGCCCGTAAAAATATTGCTCGCCGGTCACGTATTGCGCCGGCTCTCCCGCCGCCCGCCGTGCCAGCATCGTTTCCCAAGCCTCCCGCTTCGCCTCCGGAAACGGCTCCCGCAAATCCCGCAGCAGCTCGCCCTTCCCGATCCCGAGTGTGTGCAGGATCAGCAGCTCGGCACCCGCCTCGGCCTCCGCATCCTCGATGCCGGCCTCCGCCAACCGCCGGGCACCGGCCTTCCACGCTTCGCCGTAAGTTCGTCCTCTATCCATGCCGTCCTCCCTTTGCCGAAAATACCGCGCATTCCGGACTTCGATATACCGCCATGGTACCACATGCCGCTCTATTGGACGAGAACGGCGTCAGTTTGTGCTTATTATGCTTATCCGCAAGAAATTACACGGTTTTTCCGTGCAACTCCGCTACCCGGCGGCGGTTTCTGCGTCAGTTACACGGTTTTTCCGTGCAACTCCGCTTCCCGGCGGCGCTTCCGCGGCAGTTACACGGTTTTTCCGTGCATCTCCGCTTCCCGGCGGCGTTTCCCCGGCAGTTACACGGTTTTTCCGTGCATCTCCGCTTTCCGGTGGACGGGGCAGACAACTTGCCCGCAGCAGCGGCACTGATTGCCGTTATTCGCCCCCCTAACGCCCAAGCGTCGCCCCGCAAGCACGCCTATCGCCGACGCTCCCGCCCGATCCCCGACCAAGCCAGGACCGCACCCGCCGCCAGGACGAGCCCAAGCGCGACAAAGCCTTGTCGGACGCCCGCTTCCGTCGACTCGGCATGCCGCAGGAAGGCGCCCATAAGCACGACGCCGAGCGTGGCACCGAGCTGGCGCGAAGCGTTCAGGGCGCCGGAAGCCGCCCCCGTCCACTCGGGCGGCGAAGCGGCCATCACGGCGGCCATCAGGGACGGTATGGCTAAAGAGGTGCCCATGCCGACCAGCACCAGCCCGGCCAAATAATAGACGTAACCGAGCTCCCTCGCCGCCGACGCCATGATCAATATGCCGGCCGCGCATAAGGCGAAGCCGAAGGTCATGGGCAGTCTCGAGCCGACGCGGCCGACGATTCGCCCCGTCAATATCGGATTGAATGCCAGCGGGATCGTCATCGGCAGCAGCGCCAGGCCCGCCGCGTGCGCCTGATAACCCCGCACCTGCTGGAAATAGAGCGGCAGCACGAACAGCACGCCGGACAAACCGATATTGACGAGCAGACCCGACAGCATGCCTGCCGATACCGTCGGCACCGCGAGCAGGCGAAGCGGCAGGAGCGGCGCCTTGCCCTTGAACTCCGCGATCGCAAAGCCCGCGGACGCGAGCAGAAACAAGCCGAACGCCCCCAGCACGACCGGCGAAGTCCACCCGCGCGTCTGCCCTTCGGTCAGCGCGTAGGCAAGCGAAGCGATCGCCGCGATGCAGGTCGCTTGTCCGGCCGGGTCGAGGCCTCGCCGCCCGCCGCCCGCATCGGCGCCCGCAAGGCGGCCGACCGCGATCAAACTAACGGCGGCGAGCGGCACGTTGATCAGGAAGATGCTTCTCCAGCCCAAGCCGTCAGCGAGCAAGCCTCCGGCGACGGGACCGACCGCCATCGCGGCCCCTGTCGTCGCCGCCCAGATGCCGAGCGCTCTCGCTCTCGCGACCGGCTCCGGGTATGACTTGGCCAGCAGTGCGAGCGAAGCAGGCAGCAAGGCCGCCCCGCCGGCGCCCAGTACGGCACGAGACCCGATAAGCGTACCGAGCGAAGGCGAAGCCGCGCACAACGCCGATGCGGCGAGAAAAATGCCCAGCCCCGCTGCATAGACGCGCTTTGCGCCGAGCCGATCGGCCAGCGCGCCCATGGACATCAGCAAGCCTGCGAAAACAATCGTGTACGCATTGACCACCCACTGCAAGCCAGACAAGCCTCCGCCCAGATCGGCGCGGATCGCCGGCAGCGCGACGCCGAGCGCGGTAGTATCCATCAGCACCATAAAATAGCCAAGCGACAGACCGAGCAGCAGCGCGGCGCGGCCTTGCTTGGTCTCGCGCCAAACCTCCGTTCGTGCGACGGTTTCCATTGTTCGTCCCCTCCCGTTTGTCCGGTGGCTTCAGTCGCCATCCGCATCCCGGTCAGTTTATAATGATGCTGACGAAGGCGTAAGCGGAGGGTTTATCCGGGGAGCGGCGCTCCCCGGATCATGCGCCTCGCGGAAAAGGAAGTGAAGCATGCCATGGAAACTGCCAACGGCCAGCGGCAGCGAGAACTCGCGCTGTTTTTAAAGACTCGGCGAGCCAGACTTACTCCGGAGCAAGTGGGGTTGCCCGGCGGCGGCAGACGGCGCACGCCCGGACTGCGACGCGAGGAAGTGGCGCTGCTGGCCGGCGTCAGCGCGGATTGGTACACCTGGCTGGAGCAGGCGCGCGATATTCAGGCGTCCGCACAGGTGCTGGATAGCATCGCCGCAGCCCTGCGGCTCGACGCGACCGAGCGGAGACACCTATACCTGCTCGCGCTGCGACAGCTGCCGGCCGATCCGCAGCCGGAAGACGGCGCCGTGCCGCGGACGTTGTGGCGTTTTCTCGAGCTGCAGGAGCCCAGTCCGGCTATCGCGACCGATCAACGGATGGACGTCGTCGCCTGGAACCGGCCTGCCTGCCTGATCTACGGTGACTACGAGGCTATGCCGCAGCGGGAACGCAATACCGTCTGGCGGACATTTACCTCGCCATACGTACGCGAGCTTCTTCGCGAAGGCTGGGAGCCGCATGCTCGTCATCGGTTGGCCCAGTTTCGGGCGGGCTACGCCAGATTTGCCGGCGATCCGTGGTGGCTCGCGATGATCGAAGAGCTGACCCGCGCGAGCCCCGAATTCGGAGAGTGGTGGCCGACTCACGACGTGCTCAATGGGCCGGAGGGCACCAAGCGCAATTATCACCCTTCAGCCGGACTGCTTGTTTTCGAGCAAGCCGCCTTCACCGTGTCGAATGCACCTCACTTGACGGTTATCGTCAATATGCCCTCGCCCGAAGGCGACACGGCGTCCAGGCTTGAACGCCTGTCAAACGAATCGCGTCTCCAAAAAGCCGAACTCGCCGATTAAGCAAAAACGCCACAAAAAGGGCTCCTGCGCGGTTAAACGCAAGAGCCCTTTAGGTTCTTCTCCAGCTACTTCGGCAAGCTACAGCTCCGCCCAAGTCAACGTGAGCTCCACGGTGCCGTCTTCGGCCGCCAGCGGACCCCCGATCATCGACCACGCTTCTTTATCGCTTTTACCATTCCCCTGTATGATCAGGTTTTTGTCGTCGATCGTCTGAACGGCATTCTCGCCCAGCTCGCCATTGAAGTATTCCTTGTACAAGGCCGAGATTTCTTCCATGCTCTTCTTGGTTGAAAAGATGAGCAACACCGAGCGTTTGCCGTCCGACGTTTCCTGATGGGACGTGCGAATAACGGCATCGTCGGGCAGCGGGAACTCCCCGGGCAAGTACGACGGACGTTGGGTAGAATCCGACTGGTCCGTCGCCTCGGCCGCGGCGCCGCCAGCCGGCGAATTGACCGCAGCCTCTTCCTTGTCCGCGCACGCGACGAGCAGCGCTCCTCCCAGAAGCAGCACGGCCGCCCCGCGGGCTACACGAATGAACATGCTATCCACTCCTAGCACCTATACTGAATTGACCTTCCCTCCCGACCTCTCCTCAAGAGCGATCCGAGTATCCAAGAGTAGGCATTTCCAATTCCTACCCAATTCCTCTCTGCGAGAAACGGCACTCCAAACGGCGTTATCGGAGCGAATGGCGTACAAGCGAATCCAAAAAAGAAGACATCCGCCCTGGTAAGGGCTAGATGTCTGCTCGTTCATTTCAATGGCTTTGAGCCATGCCTTCCTTCTCCAACAGCTCTGCCTGCTCCGCGATCGACAGCGCGTGCACGATGTCGTTCATCTCGCCGTTCAGCACGGAATCGAGCTTGTGCAGCGTCAGGCCGATGCGATGGTCGGTAACGCGGCTTTGCGGAAAATTGTACGTGCGGATGCGCTCGCTGCGGTCGCCCGTGCCGACCTTCTCGCGACGTTCGCCCGCGTACTTGGCAGTCTCTTCCTGGATCTTGATGTCCATGATCCGGGTACGGAGCACCTGAAGCGCCTTCGCCTTGTTGTCGTTCTGGGACTTGCCGTCCTGACAGGTGGCGATGATGCCGGTCGGGATATGCGTCACGCGCACCGCGGACTTGGTCGTATTGACCGACTGGCCGCCCGCGCCGCTCGAGCAGAACGTGTCCACCCGAATGTCTTTGTCCAGAATTTCGATGTCCAGCTCTTCAGCCTCCGGCATGACGACGACGGTCGAGGTCGACGTATGAATCCGGCCGCCGGACTCGGTCTCGGGCACGCGCTGCACGCGGTGGGCGCCGCTCTCGAACTTCATCTTGCTGTAGGCGCCCTGTCCGTTGATGGTGAAAATGACTTCCTTGAAGCCGCCGAGGTCGCTCACGCTCGCTTCAAGCAGCTCCGTGCGCCAGCCCTGGCTATCGGCGTACTTGGCGTACATCCGGTACAGCTCCGCGGCGAACAAGTTCGCCTCTTCGCCGCCGGCCGCGCCGCGGATCTCGACGATCACATTCTTGTCGTCGTTGGGATCCTTGGGCAGCAGCAGGACGCGC
Organism: Cohnella sp. GCM10012308; assembly: GCF_042649185.1. Classification (NCBI taxonomy): domain Bacteria; kingdom Bacillati; phylum Bacillota; class Bacilli; order Caryophanales; family Paenibacillaceae; genus Cohnella; species Cohnella sp. GCM10012308. The sequence goes on along the minus strand of NZ_JBHRYU010000007.1, from coordinate 40,554 downwards.
ACCAGTTCCTCCAGTTCCTCTTTGCGGGCGGCGAGCTCCTCGATCTCCATTTTGACCATGGATTTCATCTCGTCGTCCAGCTTTTCCTCAAGCATCGCCTTGGCGTCGGTCAGTTGCTCCGACACTTGCTTATATTCCACGTAAGCCTGAAAGGGCTCTTGCAGGTCCGATTGTTCCTTCGCATACGCGCGCAGACGGGCCGAATCGTTCATCACGTCCGGGTCGCACAATAACTCGCTCAGCTTCTCGTATCGGTCCGCCAGTGCCTGCAGACGATCCAGCACTTCAACCAACCTCCGGTAATTGTAATCGTAGTCTCTCCATTATATCATACCGATGCAAGTGCCGACGCGTTTATGGCTTTAAGCCCGCTCGACCGTCGCCGGGACGCTCCGGGACGCCGTGCCGCGCCAGTTGACAAGGAAGATGCCCGCGCAGATCATCGCGCCCCCCGCCGCCACGTAAGCATGGAGCGGCTCGCCGAGCAGCGCCGCCCCGCCGATGACGCCGAAGAACGGCGCGAGGAACAGGAAAGCGTTGGTTTTGGCCGGATCGCCCCGCTGAAGCAGGTAGGACCAACCCGAAAACTGCAGGATTGAATTAACGAGCACGAGCCAGACGAGCGAGAAATAAAAGCCGCTGCCGAACGCAATGCGAGGATGCTCGAATAACGCGCTCATGAGGCCAAGCACGATGCCGCCGAACAGCATCTGGTAGCCGCTCAGCACCCAAGTGTCGAACGCTTGCCCCCATCGCTTGGTCAGCAGCGACGATGCCGCGAAGCAGCAGGCGCCGAACAGCGAGATCAGCGTGCCGGGATTCATCGACAGATGCGCGCCCATCGTGCAGAAGACGCCGGCGAAGCCCAGCGCTACGCCCGCCCACTGCAGGATTCTGTATTTGGTCTTCATAAATAGCGCGCCGAACAAAATGACGAGCAGCGGATTCACGAAGATCAGAATCGCCGATTCGCCCGAGGTGACCCACCGCATGCTGTAATAGCTGCAGCCCATGACGCCTGCGGAGCCCAGCGTGCCGATCAGCGCGATGCGCAGCCAGGAGGAAAAGCCCTTCGGCTTGGGACGGCGCGCGGTGAACGCGGCCATGATCAGGCCCGCGATCACGAATCGTACGCTCATCAGCAGGAACGGCGGCGCGTAGTCCAGGCCGATCCGTCCGACCGGAAATGCAAGTCCCATCGCTAGCGTAGTGACGAGAATCAGCACAGCGTAGGCTTTAGGATTCATCGGGTATTCTCTCCTTCGGGAATTCGTTTGATAAAAATGATTGTATTCTTCGTTCGCATTCAAATAAAATAGAAATAAATCATGGTCGCCATCACAATGAGTGATAGCCAACAGGAGGATGACGGAATGGAGAGCGGAGACTTGCGCGTGTTTCGGGCGGTGGCGCTCGAGGGAACGGTGACGGCCGCCGCGGCCAAGCTCAGGTATGTGCAATCGAACGTGACCGCGCGCATCCGCCAGTTGGAGACCGATCTGGGCAAGCCTTTGTTCCATCGCCACAACCGGGGCATGACGCTGACCGCCGACGGCAAACTGCTGCTGGACTACGCAGGACGAATCGTCGGCCTGTTGGACGAGGCGGCCAAAGCCGTATCTTCGCTGGAAGGACCGCTCGGGCCGCTCGCGATCGCCTCCACGCAGAGCTGCGCGGCCGTGCGGCTTCCGGCGCTGCTCGCAGGCTACCACCGCTTGTATCCTGACGTCGAGCTGTCGCTCTCGACGGGACATTCGGCTTCCGTGCTGGAAAAAGTACTGCGGTATGAAGCGGACGGCGGATTTCTGGCGGGACCGTGGCCGGAGGACGAGATTAGTGCCGTGCCCGCGTACGACGAAGAGATCGTCCTGGTGTCCGCCGCGGACGATACGGAGACGGACGGCCTTGCAGGCGCCCCGATGCTCGTGTTTACGGACGGCTGCTACTACCGGTCCGTGCTGGAGCGCTGGACCAAGGATCGCGCCTGGTCGCAGCCCCGAATCATGGAATTCGGCACGCTGGAGGCGATTATCGGCGGCGTATCCGCCGGGCTCGGCATTTCGCTGCTACCGCTCAGCGTCGTCGCCAAGGCCGCCGCGGAGGGCGCGCTGCGCGTGCACCCGCTGCCGGAGCCGTACAACCGGATACGGACATACTTCGTCATGCGCAGGGATGCTTACGTGAGTCGACCGTTGGCTTTGTTTCTGGAGGAGCTGGCAGACGCGCGGGAAGGCGCCGGGGGTATTCGGACCGTAGATGCCTTGATGCAGGATCTCGGGCAATCGACTGACCCGTGGCAAGCCAAATCTTCCCGCCGCGGAGGGCGCAAAGGAGAGATAATCGCATGAAGCTGGACCGGTTGCTGGCCATCACGATGTTGATGCTGGGAAGACGGCGGATCGGCGCCAAGGAGCTGGCCGATCGGTTCGAAGTATCGCTTCGGACCGTTTACCGCGATATGGAGACGCTCTGTCAGGCGGGCATCCCCATCGTTTCGTACGCGGGCGAAGGCGGCGGCTACGAGATTATGGAGCGATACCGGCTGGAGCGACAGTTTCTAACGCTCGAGGAGCTGCAGGCGATGGTCATCGCGCTGAAGGGCATCAGGCCGACGCTGGAGGAGCGGGAGATCGGCAGGCTGCTGGACAAGGTCGGCGCGATGCTGTCGGGGACGGAGCAAGAGCGCCTGTCGGACGCTTCGGAGCAAATGGTCATCGACATCAATCCCTGGAGCGGCGGCACGCGGGACAAGGCGAAGGTCGCCCTGCTCCGGGAAGCGATCCGCGACCGGCATATCGTGCGGTTCGCCTACACGGATATGGCCGGAGAGCGCTCGGAGCGACGCTGCGAGCCGGTACGCCTGGTGCTCAAGGGCCTGGTCTGGTATGTATACGGTTATTGTCTGGTCCGGGAGGACTTCCGGTTGTTTCGGCTGTCGCGATTAAAAGATCTGGCAAGGACGGACGAGACGTTCGAGCGCCGGGAGGAGCCGGAGACGCAGCCGCTCACATGGAGCAGCATGTCCAACGGGGCATGCGCCCGCGTCAAGGACATCGTCGTTCGGTTTGCGCCTGTTGCGCGAACGCGGGCGGAGGATTATTTCGGATCGCTCGACGGCACGCAGAGCATGGAGGATCTGCCCGACGGCTCGCTGCTCGTACGTGCGACGCAGCCGGACGAGCCTTGGCTGCACCTGTGGCTGCTCGGATTCGGCACGAGCGCCTACGTCGTATCGCCGCCCGAGTTGGCCGCCGCCGTCCGCGAGCGCGCCGAGGAAGTGCTGCAGCTCTACCCGGCCGCTGACACGCTGTTGTCAGGAGTGCAGTGATAAGCTGGCTGGGCAAGGTACGGAGCGGCCGTCTTAACTGACAGGCCTCTGCGGATGAATGCAGAGAGGATGATCGTCATGTTCACGAGTATCGAGAATTTCATTCAGGAATGGGACACAGTATCTGCCGGCACGCGCCAGCTGCTGGAGGAGCTGACCGATGCGTCGCTCTCCCAGAGCGTAGGCGATGGCTTCCGGACGCTGGGCCGACTCGCCTGGCATTTGACCTGCAGTCCGCAGGAAATGCTGGTGCGCACGGGACTCTCGCTGCCGGCGCCTGGCGACGAGCATGCCGTGCCTGCGTCGGCCGCGGAGATCGCGGCCGCATACGCGCGGACCGCGCGCGAGGTCGCCGAGGCCGTACGCGGGCAGTGGACGGACGCGAATCTGGCGCAGTCGAGCGACATGTACGGCGAGCAATGGCCGAACGGCCTGACGCTGCGCGCCGTGATTCAGCACGAGGTGCATCACCGCGGCCAGATGACCGTGCTCATGCGGCAGGCGGGCCTGCGCGTGCCAGGTTTGTACGGACCTTCGCGCGAGGAGTGGACCGCCATCGGCATGGAGCCTCCGGTTGTCTGAGAGGGTGCCGAGATAGCCGGTTTTTCCGGCTATCTCGCCCCGCTTACCTCGTATCCGACCTCTCCTTCATCCCGCTCCCCTCATGCCTCTTAACCTGTCCACTTCGCATCCATCTACTCCGCAGCCGGCGTCTCCGCGAATTGCGTACGGTACAGCTTGGCATAGAGACCGTCCCGCGCCAGCAGTTCCTCATGGGCGCCCAACTCGACGATGCGTCCGCGGTCCATAACCGCGATGGCGTCGGCAGCGCGAACGGTGGAAAGCCGATGCGCGATGGCGATCGTCGTGCGGCCGGCCATCAGGCTGTCGAGCGCCTCCTGCACGTACGCCTCAGAGCGCGAGTCCAAATGCGAGGTCGCTTCGTCGAGCACGAGAATGCGCGGATTTTTCAGAATCGCCCTCGCGATCGCGATCCGCTGGCGTTCGCCGCCCGAGAGCCGGTGGCCGCGCTCCCCCACCTTCGTGTCGTAGCCCTGCGGCAATCCTGCGATCACGTCGTGGATATAGGCCTGTCTGCAGGCCGATTCCATTTCCGCCTTTGTTGCGTCCTCTTTTGCAAACCGAAGATTGTCTGCGATCGTGCCGTAAAATAAAAAGGGCTCCTGTGTCACGTAACCGATCTGCTCGCGCAGCGACGCAAGCGTTACGCCGCGAATATCCCGTCCGTCGATTCGCACGGAACCCTGCGTCGGATCGTACAGCCGGCCGACAAGTCCGGCCAGCGTCGTCTTGCCCGCGCCGCTCGGTCCGACCAACGCGAGCAATTGCCCCGGCCGCGCAGTCAGCTTGATCTCCTTCAGCACGGCCGCTCCGCCCGACGCATACGCGAACGATACGCCGTCGAATTCGACCAGGCCGCCTCCGCGCCGGAGCGGCTCGGCATTCGGCGCATCCGCGACCTCGGGCTCCAGATCGAGATATTCGAAGATGCGCTGGAAAATCCCCATCGCCGCAGACAAATCTAGATGCATGCCGAGCAAGCCGGACACCGGCTCGTACATACGACCGGTCAGCGCGGCAAACGCGATAACCGAACCGATGGACAAGCCGCCATGGATCACGAGCCAGCCGCCGTACAAATAGACGATCGCCGTCGCCACCGGATTGGACACGCCCGCCGCCATCCCGTACCATCGGCCGATGAGGCCGAGCCGCAGCTCCATGCTTTTCACCGTGTCGTTCATCTCGCCGAACTTGCGGACCTGGGCCTCCTCCCGGCCATAAATGCGGGTCAGCAGCGCCCCCGACACGCCGAACGTCTCCGAGAGGTGGGAAGACATCTCGCCTCGCAGCGTTTGCACGCGCAGCCGGAGGGACTTGCGCAATGCCCCGATTCGTCTGGCGGGCAGCAGCAGCACCGGGATGACGATCATCGACACGAGCGCCAGCCGCCAATCGAGCCGAAGCAGGATGACGACGGTCGCAATCAAGGTGACCGCCTGCGTAATCGCGTTGACGATCGTTCCCGTGATGGCGCCCTGTACGGCCTGCACGTCGCCCGAGATGCGCTGGACGATCTCGCCTGTCCGGGATCTCGTGAAGAACGACATCGACTGCCGCTGCAAATTGCGGAAGAGCCGGTCGTTCAAATCCCGCATGACGCTTTGGCCGACTTTGTTGTTCAGATGAGTCTGCCAGACGTTCAGGACGCCTTTGGCGAGCGGACTTGCAGCCATCAGGCCCGCGAATAGCAGCAGAAGGCCGGCGTCCTTCTGCGGAATCGCCTGGTCGACGAGTTCCTTGGTCGCGAGCGGGGCCGCCAACCCGGCCAGCGTCGCCGCAAGAGAGAGCAGCAGGATAAACGTCAATTGGCCGACATACGGCTTGAACAACAGCAAGACCCGGGACAGCTTGACGTCCGACAGCTTTGCGCCTGCCTGGTGATTTTCGCTTAGTCTTCGCATTTTCGCATAGCTTCTTTCCGATGATCCATAGTAAAAGTCCGATAGCTCGATTATAACAAGATCGGCACGGCCTCACACCCGCCTGCTCCAATGCCGAGTCACGCGTTGTTCCTGCGCCGTAAAGCCTGCAGATATACATCTTATTTCTTCGATGTCTATCCTTCCGGGAAGAAAAGATGCATATGCGCAGGTATTTCACGACAACAGCCCGATTTCCGGCTTTCACTTTGCATTTGCCTGCATATTTGCAGGCATTTTGCCAGTTACCGTTGGTAGGCAGAAAATTCATGTAAAAATGCAGGCTTTGGGGCACACAAGCGACCGAAAAGCGCTTCATGCCGAATGTACGCTTACTTCCACTCAAATCGCCGCCAAATTTAATAAAAAGAACGGCCCCATCGGGACCGTTCCGGCTCAAACTATTGTACAAATGCTTCCTACTGTAATTATTGCGCGTCCGCCGGCAGCACGACGATCGTGTCCGCCGCGCTCTGCGGGGGAATGCTGCGCGTCGTCGCCGGGCCGTAGTACGCCTGTACTTTGTCGCCGACCTTAATATCCTGGACCTTGACCGGTTCGCCCATCGACGTCACGATCAGCGTGTCGTCGCTGACGTTCAGCACAAGATTAGAAACAGCCGCATCCCCCGTGCCCGAGCCGAGTTGGACCTGCCAGCCGCTGTCCGTCTTGTTGACGGCGCCGACTTTATCCTCCTTGATCGACCGTTCGCCGAGCACCGTGACCTTGGCCGCGTGCGATTGGGCCGGGAAGCTCAGCGCGACAATCGGGCCGTATTCGACGGAGATGCGCGAGCCTGCCTTGAGATCGGCAGCCGTCTTGACCGCGCCGGACTCGTCCACGATGACCGTGTCCTTGTCTACCTTGGCGATGATCCAGTTAAAGGTTCCCGCGGCGCCCTTGCCCATGACATTCAAGCTCGTCAGGCCGTTCGCCGTCTGCGCGTCCGTCACGACGCCCGTACTTACGATATAAGCGTCCACCGGCGCCTGCTCCTCCTTCTTCGGCGTCAGGTCGAACTGCTTGGCTTGCTGATTCCAGGTCAGTTCGTATCCCAGCGCGCCAGCCGTATCGCGCAGCGGCACATAGGCCTTGCCGTCGATATAGACCGGCTCGATCGAGCCGTATGCGGCTCCGTTCACGGAAACATGAATGTCTGCACGCAGAAGGCCGCTGACCTTCTGGGTGAGGCCGGCAGCGCCGGCGACCGCGGAAGCGCCGAGAATGCCGGCGGCGGTGAGCAAAATAACGGATTTCTTTTTAAGTTTCATGTGTAATGCTCCTCTCTAGGTTGCGTTGTCTTGTTCCGAAGCCGCCCGATTGGCGGTGGCTTTACAGGCAAGCCAGGTAAGTCTTGCACATCCCCCAGACGAGCATCCGACACGAAAGGTTGCAGAGAAGCCCAAACGGCCGTCTCCCGAAAAGCGGGAAAAGGCCGATATCGATGACGGATCAGTGCGCACCGGCTTTGTCGACGTGCAGCAAGTGGCGCTGGTTCAGCATGATGACGATGACCGCCGCCAGAACGAAGGCGCCTCCGACGACAAACGGTACGTGCGGGTTGTACCACTCGGCGAGCTTGCCGGCGAAATAAGGCGCGATCGCGCCGCCGATGAAGCGCAGGAAGCTGTACGCGGCGGACGCCGTCGAACGCTCGACCGGCGCCGCATTCATGACTGCCGTCGTAATGAGCGTGTTGTTGTTGCCCAGCAGGGCGCCTGCGAACACGATCGCCCCTACGACCACCCACTCGGTCGTCGTCCAGATGCCCATCGCGAACAGCACGAGGCCGAACAGCGTCAGCATGGCGTACATCGATTTAAGCGTGCCGAACTTGCGCTGGAGCACCGGCGCCATAAATACGGACGTAATGGCGAGCAGGACGCCCCAGCCGAGGAAGATGTAGCCGAGGCCGTGAGCGTCGTAGCCGAAGTAGTGGTCCAGCACGAGCGGCGCGTACGCCAGCAAAGTAAAGAAGCCGAAATTGTACAGGCATGCGCCGAGGCCGAAGACGAGCAGCGAGCGGTGCTTCAACGCGCGGAAAGGATCGGCGAGGGATGCCTTCGGCCGGCCGGCCGAGGCGGCGGGCTTCTTCGCCTTGGGCATCGTGAGCGCAAGCGAGATAAAGGCGATGACCATGAGCACGGCCACCCCGAAGAACGGGCCCCGCCAGGAGATCGATCCAAGCTCTCCGCCGATGAGCGGTCCGACCGAGATGCCGAGACCGATGGCGGCCTCGTACAGGATAATCGCGCGGGCGACGCTGCCCGTCGAGAGCGAGACGATCGCCGTCAGCGAGGTGGCGACGAACAGCGAGTTGCCGAGGCCCCAGCCGCCGCGCAGTCCGATCAGCGGCCAAATGCCGCTGGATGCGCCGCCTAGCGCAGCGAATATCGCGATGATGACGATACCAGTCAACAGCGTCCCCTTCATGCCGAGACGGGATTGGATGACGCCCGTGATGAGCATCATGACAGCCATAACGGCGTTATAGCTGGTGAAAAGCAAGGAAACCTCGCTTGGCGAGGCTTCCAGCTGTTTGGCGATGGCGGGCAGGATCGGGTCGACGAGTCCGATGCCCATAAACGCGATGACGCAGGCGAAGCCGACCGCCCATACGGCGCGCGGCTGCTTGAGCAAGCTTCCTTCCGGCGCCAGCGGAGACGCGGGATCGGAAGCCTTGGATGTGGATGACATATGAGATTAGCTCCTTTAGATATGAAATGTGAACATTGCTGCGATCGGTGCTATATTAAATTTTTGAACGCGTGACGAACGACGTTGCCGCGGCTGATGATGCCGACCAGCACGCCGTCCCGCTCGACCGGCACCTTCTTAATCTGCTTTTTGCCCAGCATCGCCGCGATATTCTCGACCTCGTCGTCCCATATCGCCTTAACCACCTTGGTCTTGGCGATGGACATGACGTTCAGGTCCAGCAGTCTGCGAGCTCGCTCCTCGAACTGCTCGTTATCCCCTTGAATCAGAATGGAAGCGTAAAAGAAGTCCACGTAACGGTCCTCGTGCTTGCCGATGTACCGCATGACGTCGCCGTCGCTGACGTACCCGACGATCTCGTTGCGGTCGTTGACGACGGGCAGTCCGCTGATGCCGTGCTCGATGAACTTCTCGATCACGCGGCGCACCGTATCGCTCTCTTTGACCTTGTACACCTGCCTGATCATAATTTCTTGAGCTATCATGCGAAGCCCCTCCATTTAGTTGTATTGCGAAACTAAACATTTAAGTGTATTATACAACTACTTTGCGAAATGTCAATCCTCCCGTTGCGACTGCCGCTTGAATTGAGCGCGGCTTGTGGTACGATGGGGAACAGAAAAGCAGCAAGGTGGTGAGATCCGTGAGTCACGAAACGAATACAAGCATCGAGCTCGAGATCGCCCTTTTAATTCGCCGCCTCACTTCGATCTCGACCAGCCGCAAGTTCGGAACGCTCGACCGCTCCGCTTATTTGCTGCTCGGCCAGATCGAATCGCACGGCTCTGCCGGCGTCAAGGCGCTCGCGGAGGAGTTTCGCCTCGACATCTCCACGGTCAGCAGGCAGACGTCCGCGCTCGAGCAAAAAGGTTACGTCTACAAAATGCCCGATCCGGAGGACGGAAGGGCCTACTTTTACCAGCTCACCGACGAAGGGCGCCGCATGCTGTTGGAGACGCGGGCGCAGCGCACCGAACGGATCGACGAGCTGCTGAAGGACTGGTCCGAGGACGAGCGGACCCGATTCGGCGAGCTGCTCGCCAAGTTCAATCGGACCTATTTGGACGATTAGCGCCGCTCTTGCCGCTCTTTATTGTATTCAAAAGCTTCAGAAGTTATTGGGCGGCGCACCCAACGCGAGGTTTCGCGCGTAAAGGACGACTGGTCAGGTGAGATAGCGAGGAGCGAGTTGTGCGGCAGAATCGCACAACTTGCGGCATTGGCCGGCTTCGGGGCGGAGTTGTGCGGTAAAACCGTGTAACTCGCGGTGTTGTCGAGGCTACGAGGAGGAATTGTACGGTAAAACCGTGTAACTCACGATCTTATCGGAGCCTGGGGCGGAGTTGTACGGTAAAACCGTGTAACTCGCGGCGTTGTCGGAGCCAGGGGCGAAGTTGTGCGGCGAAATCGCATAACTCGCGGCATTGCCCGGCTTCGGTGCGGAGTTGGGCGGTAAAACCGTGTAACTAACAGCGCTAGCGGGACGAAATACCGCTTTACACTTACATCGCGCTCCACCGCGCCGCTCCATGGACCATTAGCGGCACCAAATGCCGCTACCGCGCTCCACCGCGCCGCTCCAAGAGACATTAGCGGCTCGATTGTGCGATAAAACCGTGCAGACCCACTATGCCCGCCGCACCAGCCGCTCCATATCACGCAGAAGAGCCCCGGGCATTCGCCCGGGGCTCTTCTATGCGCTATTCGGCGCCAACCGTTTATACGTTAAACCGGAAATGCATAACGTCGCCGTCGGCGACGACGTATTCCTTGCCTTCGAGGCGGAGCTGGCCTTTTTCCTTGGCGGCGTTCATGGAACCCGCGCCCACCAGATCCTCGTACGACACGACCTCGGCGCGGATAAAGCCGCGTTCGAAGTCGGTATGGATGACGGCGGCCGCCTGCGGCGCCTTGGTGCCCTTGCGGATCGTCCAGGCACGCACTTCCTGTACGCCGGCCGTGAAGTACGTGTACAGGCCGAGCAGCTTGTAGGCCGCCCGGATGAGCCGGTCGAGGCCGGACTCGGTAAGCCCGAGCTCCTCGAGGAACATCTCGCGGTCCTCGCCCTCGAGCTCGGCGATCTCGGACTCGACGCGCGCGCTGATCGGCACGACCTCGGAGCCTTCGGCCGCCGCGAATTCGCGGACGCGCTGGACGTACTCGTTGCCGTCGGCGTTCGCCGCCTCGCCCTCGCTCACGTTGGCCGCGTACAGCACCGGCTTGATCGTCAGCAAGTGAAGGTCGCGCACGAGCAGACGCTCTTCGTCCGACAGCTCGACGCTGCGGACGGGCTTCTCTTCGAGCAGCGCGGCATGGATACGCTCCAGCACTTCGACCTCTTGGGCGTACTTCTTGTCTCCGCCCTTCATGTTCTTGCGGGAGCGGTCCATGCGCTTCTCGACGGAGTCGATGTCCGACAGGATCAGCTCCAGGTTGATGACCTCGATATCGTTGATCGGATCGATCTTGCCCGATACGTGGGTAATATTCTCGTCGACGAAGCAGCGCACGACGTGCACGATGGCGTCGACTTCGCGGATGTTGGCGAGGAACTTGTTGCCTAGGCCCTCGCCGCGGCTCGCGCCCTTGACCAGGCCGGCGATATCTACGAATTCGAAGGCGGTCGGCACGATCCGGTTGGGCGTGACGATATCGGCGAGCTTCTGCAGGCGCTCGTCCGGCACCTCGACGACGCCGACGTTCGGATCGATCGTGCAGAACGGATAGTTGGCCATCTCGGCACCCGCTTGGGTGATGGCATTGAATAAAGTCGACTTGCCGACGTTGGGCAGGCCGACGATACCACAGGACAGTGGCATTCGCTAAACACTCCTGACTTCGCGCGGCCTTCACGGAGTAGCGCCGGACGGCCGTTCACGGTTCAATTATACTTCAGACATTATAACGGAAGGCCGGGACCTGCGTCCACCTAACCGGCAACCGCAGCATTCAATCCCCGCCAAATCTCAATACGAATCCAGTCCCTCCAGCCCATCCAGCCCATCCAGCCCGTCCAGCGTCCCCAAGTCGCCCTCGGTCGCCTCCGGGTCGTCGATCGGCGGATCGAGCTCCGGCGCTTCAAGCGCCGCCTTTGGCACGGCAATCGCCTCGGTGGCCCCGTGCTTCGCATAGGTGCCTTCGAACGTCTGGCTCAGCTCGGACGGCGAGCCCGGCTCGTATTCGATCGTCATCTTCGACTCAACGCGGTAGGCGAGCGGCAAGTGCGTGGCGGCGTCCAGCGTAAAGCTGGCTGACAGCGACTCCAACGCAATGGTGCGCTGCACCGCTTCGTCAAGGCTGCCGAGGTCGAGCGTCCCCTCCAGAATGTGCTTGAGAAACGCCAGCGCCTCCGGCCCCTTCCCTTCATACCGGACGACGTCGCGCCCTTCCTCTCTTGCGGACGAGAGCCCGGCGCCGAGCGAAGCGGCCGAAGCCAGCGCGGCAGCCGGGTCGATCTGATAATCGGACAGCGTCCGCGCGATATCCGCGGCCTGCTCGCTGGACAATTTGCCCCACTCTTCAAAAGAAGGATCGTACACATAATAGGCGTCCGGCACGAGGATCGCGCGCAGCGAGGACGTCTCCCCGTCCTGGACGCTGTCGATCGTCTGGTCAAGCTTGAGCGGCGAACGTTCGGCCTTGCCGGTATTGGTCACTTCGAAGACCGAGTCGGCCGCCGCGCCTCCGCTCAGTTTCTGAACGAGATGGAGCGTGAATGCGTAACGTCCGACATCCGCCATGGCCGCGCGGGCTTGACCGATCAGCGCTGCCGCCTCGCTGCCGGCCTCCGAGCCGGATGGCGACGCGATCGCAGTCTCACGCCGCTCCGCGGCCGGAGACGAAGTGGCGTTCGGCTCCGCAGGCGAATCGTTGCCGCTGCACGCCGTAAGCGCCAGCGCTGCCGCGAAGATGAAGACAAATACAAAAGACGAGTATCGCTTGGATGTGCGTGACATGATGGATAACAGCCCCTTCAATTCGGTTAACCTATGCTGCGCGAGGCGCTGCGGCCGCTGCCGGCAGTCGTCCTACGCTACATTCGCACGAGCCTAAGGAGGATCCGCATGGAAAACGAAAGCCACAAAGGCAATTACAAAGGAACGAAGGCGATGGCTGCCAAAAACCAGGATATGGCGTTCGTAAACGACACGCTGGAGAATACGAAGTCCGTCGCCCCGACGCCGCAAAAAAAGAAAAAGACCGACTGACGCGGCGCGGTCCATTCGATAGAAATCCCCGCAGGGCGGCGCTTATGCCGCTCTGTTTTCCATCCCCGTCAAAAGTCTCTCTACCCTACCATACCCCCGACGCCTCCACAACGATCAAACGGACAAAAAAATGTAACGGCATTTAATTAGCGACATAGATTAGGGAACTTTTGGCTGCGCCCGTCGTTCCTTAGATGTGCCGGCCGCACGATCATCGGACAAAGGAGAATGCGAAGCGGTCTTCCCCGGACGGCGCCGGAGGGCTACTATGAAAAAAAGAAAGCACGGAAGCTCCGGAACGGCTGCGGCCGTCGGCGGAGGAGAGGTGGCAGCGTTGGATCACGATTATTTGAAGCATATGACCGAAGGCGTCGACCGCGACGCCGTGCTGGAGGAGCTTATGCTCACTTACGGCCGCGACGTGTGGAATTACGCCTATTTTATGACAGGCAAACGGGAGACGGCCGAGGATATCGCGCAGGACGTGTTCGTCAAGGCCTACCAGAGCCTGCATACGCTCCGCGGCGAATCGGGGGAGCGCGCCTGGCTGCTGAAGATCACGCGCAATACGGCGCTGGATTACTTCAAATCGGCCTGGTACCGGCGCATCCGGCTGCCTGCGGTGCTGCCGTCGCGCGAGTCGCAAATGTCCGCGGAAAACGAATGGCTTGGCTCCTACCGGCAGCGGGAGATCTGGCGAACGGTGATGGAGCTGCCGCGCAAGCTCCGGGAGAGCTTGCTGCTTCAGGCGCATCACGGGCTGAGCATGGCCGAGATCGCCGAGCTGCTCCAAGTGTCGGAGGGTACGGTCAAGTCGCGCATTCACCGGGCCCGGACCGCCATGAACAAAAAGTTCGAGCATGGGCGCGAAGACGACGAGGAAGGGAGCGGGCGAGCATGAAAGACGATCGCGATCGCTGGGAACGCACGCTGTCGGACCTGCCGCTCGGCTCCGGCGGCTTCGGCACCCCGACGATAAAAAAAGTGAAGGAGCGCATCAAGATGCTGGAACGACGCGCCAGGCGCAGAAGACGCGTCGCGGCGGCCTCCGTCTTCGCGCTGCTGATCGCGGGAGCGGTAATCTTCCGGGGCGAGCTCTCGGGGCTGCTGACGCGCGAAGAGACGGCGAAGCCGGTGATCGGCGAGACGGAGACGACGACGCTTAACATTATGTATTGGGACAACAGCGGCTTTATGTCCATGTACGGACAACCTTTTATCATCCGGCATCCGTCCGTACGATTCGAATATTCGGAATACCCGGGCAAGAGCGCCAATTTGTACAACCTGACGCCAGGCATCGACGCATTTAAGGCGCAGCTGCAAAAAGGCCATGCCGATCTGGTGCAGGTCCCGCTTGCCTACGTACCCGAGCTGTCGGCAGCCGGACTGCTGAAGCCGCTGGATACGTGGATGAAGCGGGATAAAGTATCCGACGACAGCTGGCAGACGGCAGTCAAGCAGACGGTGCGCGAAGCCGGCGGCGGCGAATTGTATGGATTCGCGCCCGAATTCACGGGTCATGCGCTGTATTACAATCGCAAGCTGTTCCGGGAAAACGGCATTGCCGAACCGACGGACGGCATGACGTGGGACGAGGTCATGAACCTGGCGGCAAGATTCCAAGGCATGCAAAAAAACGGCAAGCCGGTCTACGGCCTCAGCTTCGGCTATAACTCGACGATCTGGTTCGAGGCCCATTCGATCGCGAGCAGCCAGGGGCTCCGCCTCGCCGGCGCCAAGCTCGAAGAAGCGACGGTCGACACCCCCGCGTGGACGACGCTGTGGACGAAGCTGGCCGCAGGCCATCGGGAAGGCTGGATCAGCAACGAACCGGCGCTCAAGTGGGAAGGCAGCGTCGAAATGAAGCAGCTGTACGCTCACGATCCGTTCCTGAACGGCCGTTCGGCGCTGGCGTACGCCTCCAGCGCCTACCTCAACAATATCTCCCAGGCCGGAACCGGAATGGGACTTGGCGACGAAGACTGGGGCGTCTTGGCTCCGCCGACCGACGAGGGATCTCGGGGCACGGACGGCGCGTTCGAGATTCCGTTCGTGTTCGCCATTCCAGAAAAGGCCGCCAACGCGGATGTCGCTTGGGAGCTGCTGAAATACATCATGAGCCCGTCGCAGGCAAACCGGTCGGTCCGGCTCCCGCACGGCGACGTCTTGCCGACCGTAGCTGCGGACGCGGCGGCTGACGATGCCCGGTCCTCCGTTTTCTACCGTGCAGCCGTCGATCCTGCGCGCGTGCTTGACGCGGCCGCGCGCAATTCGGACCCGGCTTACCAAAAAGTCGTCAACGCCGTCTGGACGGCAGCGAGCAACAAGACGCAGGATGCAGGCGACGATCGCGAGCTCGACGTGCCCGCGCTCCTCAAGGCGCTGCAGGCCGAGGCCGAGCAGGCGATTCGCGCCTCCGCCGCAGACGGCCAAGCGAAGACGGAGGCGAGGCCATGAGGCGGCTCGCGGCGCTGATGGCGCTCGTCCTGCTGCTGGCGGCTGCGGCCGGGTGCGCAAAAAGCACGCAGACCTTAGACGGGCCGAAGACGCTTACCGTAGCCTGCTGCCAGACCTATACGTACGACATGCAGTACAGGGACTTTATCGAAGCCGGTTTTCCCGACTGGGACGTCCGCTTCGTCCCCATGCAGCCGGACAACGATTATAAAGCTTACGACGAGAAGACTCTCGCCGCTTTCATGGAAAAAGAAAAGCCGGACCTGCTCATATTGAACGTCCCGGACTATCGCCTGCTGCGCAAAGCGGGCAAGCTCCAAAACCTGGAGGAATGGGCCGCGCGGAAAAAGGCGAACTTGACCGCTAACGTGACGCCGGGCGTGCTGGATTTTTTGCGGGGCGAGGATGGCGGCCCGCTCTATGGGATCGGTCCCGGCTTTCACGCGAGCGCCATGTACTACAACAAAAATATGTTTGATCGGCTCGGCGTTCCTTACCCCACCGACGGCATGAACTGGGAGCAAACGATCGCGCTGGCCGACCGCGTCATGCAGGACAAGCGTCTGGAAAAGGGCGAGGTCGGACTGCATATCCCCTGGCTGCGAGGCCCCTTCGACCTGCTGCAGCGCATCGCCGGCACCGAAGGGCTGACCTATGCGAATGCGAAGACGGGAGCGGTCACCTTCGATTCGCCCGGCTGGGATCGCCTGTTCAAGCAGGTCGCCGCCGCCTACAAGCGCGGTACGTTCGTCGCCACTTGGCCGAAGGCGCGGGAGTCGGACGGCCAGACCTACTACGACCAAGCCGCAATGGAAGCGGTCGATCTGTTCAAGCAAGGCAAAGCGGCCATCACGATAGACGACGACAACCTGCTGATGAACCTCAAGGCGCAGGCGAAGCCCAAGTTCGAGTGGGGCGTCGTCACGACGCCGGCCCGCAGCACCGATCTTACCGTCGGCGGAGAGCTTCAATTGTACGAGATGTTCGCTATTCCCGCCGCCGCCGGCCACGCCGAAGAAGCCTGGGAGGTTCTGTCCTACTTTATGTCGGCGCACGTCGGCCAAGCCAAAGCTGCGCTGGGCGGAACGCTCGGCGGCATGGACCTGTCCGTCCAGGCGGACTATCCCGAGTGGAAACAGGACGCGCGCTTTAAGCCCTTCTATGCGCTGCGGCCCACCAATACGATCGATCACTATTATTTTGGCGAACCGCAAGGTCCCGGCAGCTTCGACGAAGCTTTTGCCGAGCTGGTGAACGGTCATATCCGAGACGTATTGGAAAACAAAGAGACGGCGGACGCAGCGTTCGGCGCGATTCAGCCCCAGGCGGAGGCGCTCATGAAAAAAGCGCTGTCGGAGGCGCAAGCCGATAGCGCGGATGAGGAAGGTAAGTCCGAATAAACAAGTGAAATGCGCAGGGTGAGGGCGATCAGGCCTTCACCCATGCGTCGTTGTCATAACCCCGCTCTTCCCAATAGCCGATATGGGGACGATCGATCAGCTCGATGCGGTCCAGCCACTTCACCGACTTGTACGCGTACATGCCAGGGACGATCAGACGGACGGGACCGCCGTAATCGCGGTGGATCGGCTTGCCGTCGTGGAGCACGGCGACCAGGACGTCCTTCATCCGCGCTTGCTCGAGAGACAGCGCATCCGTATATTCGCCGTCTCCGGAGTAGAACTTCACGTACTGCG
Source organism: Cohnella sp. GCM10012308 (assembly GCF_042649185.1). Classification (NCBI taxonomy): domain Bacteria; kingdom Bacillati; phylum Bacillota; class Bacilli; order Caryophanales; family Paenibacillaceae; genus Cohnella; species Cohnella sp. GCM10012308. The sequence goes on along the minus strand of NZ_JBHRYU010000007.1, from coordinate 23,639 downwards.
CGCCCGCCTGCACGCCTGCGGCGTCCAGCAGCTGCGCCAGCGGGATTCCCTCCCATGTGTTGCCGTACACCGACCATCCCGTGACGCAGTGAAAGTCGCTGACCTGCACCTTGCGCTTGATTTCAAGAAACTGTTCCCACGTCAACGTCGCTGGTTGGTCGACCAGCCCGCCGATCGTAAAGCGCCAAGTGTCCGAATCGAAATGAGGGAGCGGCGTCACCGTGTAGAGACGGAAGCTGCCTTTGGCTCCGCCGCCGATCACGTTCGCCGAGTCCGGCAGCGGCTGCGGAGCCGGAAGCATGCGGTTCGCGTCCGTCTCGTCCGCGGCGATGTTGCCCGAGCCGGAGGTCGAGACCAGACTGCCGCCCATCCAGCGGAAGAAGGAAGGCAGCACCGCCGCGGCCAACGCCACGCCGACGGCGCTCCGGATGAATTGCCGGCGCGTCATCCAGGGCTGCGGGCTCGCGGCCGGGTGCAGACCGCCGGCATACGGACGCTTGGCGTCCGGTCCGCCCGCCGCCGCAGCGCCCTCGTCCGTGCGAACGGCTCGGCGCGCCGGCTTTTTGGCCCAACGCATCCGGGTAATCGAGTGATACGCCGCGTACGGCAGGCCCACCCACGTCAACAGATCGTGAACGACGAGCGCGTTGGTCGCCCAGCGCGGCGGCAGATGGCGGAGCTGCCAGAGCACGATGCCCGAAGCCAGCCAGCCGAGCAGCAGCAAGACGACGAACGCCAGGTTGCCGCGCTGCCCGTGCCTGCCGCGCAGCTGCTTCAAATGCCTCTTCAACAGGGGCGCATACAGGACGAGCACGATGCCCGTGATGAGACCGATATAGATGTGCAGCTGCTTGATCCAAACTCGCCCCTCGCCGAGCCATCCCCTTGCAGCGCCCCAGGACAGAACCAACCCGCTTACCGCAAGTACGACGACGAGCCATGCATTCCAGCGGTGAAGCTCCGCCAGCTGTTTGCCGAAGCCCGGCCGTTTACGATCCTTCATCTTCGCCCCTCCTCCGTCCGAGCGCTCGCCCGGCCGATGCCGCCGCGCCAGAGTCCTCGCCCTTATCCGATTACCCAGATTATAGCATAGCGCCCGGATCGGATTGTGAACGCTTCCTGAATGCCTCCTGAACGGCTCTCCTCCTGCTCCCGTTTTGAAGTTCCAGATTCCACCGCATTTTTTATACTAATAATCGTTCCGCCGCACCGGAACATCCGGCGACATTTTGCGTCTAAGATATACGAAATTTAAAAAAAAGCTAAATTCCGTATCTCTTCTAGGAGGTTATACATCATGAAACGCAGGATGTTCCCATATTTGGCCTTACTGCTCGCCGTGGCGCTGCTGGCCGGATGCGGAGGAGGCAACGACGACGGAAATGCCGCTCCGACAGCGTCTTCCGGCACCGCGGCCGCCCCATCCCAATCCGAGGGCAGCGCTTCGCCGGCAGCTTCGGCGTCGGCTTCCGCCGCTCCGTCCGATTCCGAAGGGGCGTTGACCGACGCGGCCAAGGACGTGGTCGAGGCGCTCCGCGACCGCGACTTGAAGCGCCTCGCCTCGTGGACCGATCCCAAGCTCGGGCTTCGCTTCTCGCCCTATGCGGCGATGACCGACGCGGATCAAATATTCAAGCCCGAGGCTTTGCCTTCCTTCAAGAGCCCGGACAAGATCAAATGGGGCGCGGCGGACGGCAGCGGCGATCCGATCGAGCTGTCCTTCCGCGACTACTTCGATCAGTTCGTGTACGACAAGGACTTCGATACCGCCCCGTCGGTCTCGGCGAACAAGCTCGTCGGCCAAGGCAATACCGTGTACAACGGACAGGATACGTATCCCGGCTCGGCCTTTGTGGAATTCCACTTCCCGGGCTTCGACGCCTCAGCCGACGGCATGGATTGGGAGAGCCTGATCCTCACGTTCGTCCAGGACGGCAGCGAATGGCGGCTCGTCGCCCTCACGCACGCGCAGTGGACGATCTAGTGCGAGAAGCGTAGAAGCATGGATATGAGCGGCAAGAAAACCGGCCAAGATCGTACAGAGCTCACGCTGACGGGCTATTTGGAATCGCGGATTTCCGTATCGGAAACTTGATTGTGCCGATCACCTGTCGACGCCTCGTCCGCCGGCCGTTTCGATGGACGGGGCTAGAACAGTCGATTCGTCTCAGGTTAGCACGCTTTCGACATGCAGATGTTTTTCGACGTTTTCGGGTAGAAAAGCCTGCATTTTTACATGTATTTCTGTCCACCAAATGACACCTTGATCAAATACCTGCAAATGTGCAGGCAAATTCAAAGTAAACGCCGGAAATGGGGCTGATTAAGGAAAATAAATGCGTTTTTGCATCTATTTTTCTAAAAGGGCCGACATCGGCGGAAATAGCTGCATATTTGCAGGAATTACGAAAATGAGCGACGCGCGTGACGACACGGCTTAATACGGCTCCAGGCCTATAAAAAAACAAGCACCGCGTCCGGGGACGCGGTGCTTGTTCGCTTGGCAAGCTCGATTAGAGCTGGTTTTGAATCTTGGCCTTCAGGGAATCCTTGCTTTGCAGACCGACCAGCTTGTCGACCGGTTGGCCGTCCTTGAACAGGATCAGGGTCGGGATGCTCATGACGCCGAATTGGGAAGCCAGTTCAGGCTGCTCGTCGACGTTGACCTTGGCGATCGTCGCCGTTCCTTGAAGCTCGGACGACAGCTCTTCGACGATCGGGAGCTGCATCTTGCAAGGTCCGCACCACGGTGCCCAGAAATCAAGCAGAGACACGCCTTCGCTAACGGTCTCGTTAAAGTTGTCCTTCGTTACGACTACGGCCATCGTAATCCACTCCTTCAGAGGTTTAATGAATCGTGTAGATCGTTCCTATATGATGATCGGTTGACGGAGCGCGAAGCTCCGGCCCGCTCCATCCTGCGGCTGCACCCTTTGCCGTGCGCGGAGCGCACAACGAACCTTACCCTTGCCAACGTCTTCTGACACGACCTACGTCTTCTGACACGGCCTACGTCTTCTGACACGCCTTGATGCGCGACAGCATCTGGCCGATGGTGATCCCCTGGAAGTAGCTCTCGAGCTGCTTCTCGGCGCCGCAGAAAACGGAATTCATCACTTCCTGCATATTGGATCCGACCATGCAGTCCATGTCCGGATTGCCGCTGCACCAGTTCGGCGTGATCGCGCCGGCCGCCATCGTCCGGTAAATATCCGCAAGCGTCATGTCCGAAGGATCGATGCAGAGCCTGTAGCCGCCGCCCGAGCCTTCGCGCGTCGTCACGTAGCCGCTTTTTCGCAAGAAACCGAGCACCTTCCGCACCCGCGCCGGATGCGTGCATACATTGGCCGCGATCTCTTCGCTCGACGCCATGCCGTCCGGCTTGTGAGCGAGCAGAACCAGACTGTGTACGGCAATAATAAATTCGCTGTTCAATGCGGCGCCCCCTTTCCCGGCGGGTTACTGTAATACTAACAGTTACAGTTGAGTCTGTCAAGGGGAGCATCATCTGCGGACAAGGCTTAGCATGTCGCCCGCAGTCCCGCCCTATTCCGCCGCCGGGACCTTCAGACGCCCCCGACCAGATCCGGGTCCATGCCGAAGCGGCGATCCTCGTTCAAGCCGTCGATCCGGACCATGTCCTCCTCGGAGAGCGCAAAGTCGAATAGGTCCGCATTCTCCTCGATGCGCCGCGTCTGCACGGACTTGGGAATCACGACGATCTCCTGCTGCAGATGCCAACGGAGCACGACCTGCGCCGGCGTCTTCCCGTACTTGCCTCCCAGCTCGGCCAGCAAAGGGAGATCCAGCCGCCCCTGCATCAGCGGCCGCCAAGCCTCCGGCTGGATGCCTTCGCGCCGCAGGAATTGAAGCAGCGGCTTCTGCGTCAGCAGCGGATGCAGCTCCACCTGATTGACCATCGGCTTGATCCGGCAAGCGCCCATCAAGTCCTCCAGGTGGCGGATCTTGAAGTTGCTGACGCCGATAGCGCGCACTTCGCCTTCGTCGTAAAGGCGCTCCAGCGCCCTGTATGTATCCTTGTACTTGCCCGGCACCGGCCAATGCACCAGGTAAAGATCGATCGCGCCGATGCCAAGACGCTCCTTGCTCCTGTAAAAAGCGCGCAGCGTCTCGTCGTAGCCCTGCTCGTCGTTCCATACCTTCGAAGTGACGAACAGCCTGTCCCTCGCGATGCCCGATTCGCGGATCGCGCGGCCTACGTCCGCTTCGTTGCCGTACAGCGATGCGGTGTCGATCGCCCGGTACCCCGCCGACAGAGCGGCCCTCACCGCACCTTCCGTTTCCGCGCCGGACTTGGCTCTCCATACGCCGAGACCCAGCCGGGGCATCCGCTCTCCATTAAGCAGCTCTACGGCGGAAGCTTTCGTCCACCCCATCCCGTCCACTCCTTTTCCCGGTGATCTTAGGCCATGTTACCATGGAAACGCGAGGTCCGCACGTTGATCGCAACCGTCCGTTCTGGCATACTCAAGGTGTCGGCGACGCCTTGCGCCCGCCCCAACTTCATAGAGACGAGGAGCTTACGCTCATGCATATCGACATTTACTCCGACATGGTCTGCCCTTGGTGCAGAATCGGCAAAAAGAACGTGGTCGACGCGATTGAACAGTGGGTCACAGAATCCGGAGAGGAAGTCACCGTGAGCTATCATGCCTTTTTGCTGGATCATTCGCTGCCGCCCGAGGGGCTGCCTTTCCGCGCTTCGATGGCGCACAAGATGGGCGGCGAGCACCGCATCGAGGAGATGCTGCAGCGCGTGACCGATGCCGGCGCGGCCGTCGGCGTGCCGTTCCGGTTCGACAGGGTGACCCGGATGCCCAATACGGTGCTGGCGCATCGCCTGACCGCGATCCTGCCCGCAGACCGGCAGGAAGCCTGGATCGACGCCGTCATGATGGCATATTTCGAGTACGGCAGAGATATCGCGAAGCGCGACGTGCTGCTCGAGATCGCTGCGGATCTGGGACTTGAGACTTTTCCTCTCGAGACGGCGCTGGACGAAGGCCGCGGAGCCGAAGAGGTCCAAGAGGATCTGGAGCGCGCTTCGGCCATGGGGATCTCGGGCGTGCCCTTCTTCGTGCTGGACGGCAAGTACGGCCTGTCCGGCGCCTATCCGGCAGCAGAATTCGTCAAGGCGTTCGGGAAGATCGCGGAGCAGAGCGGGAGCTAGGCCCGGATTCAGGTCAAGCAAGTGAGCGGGAGGGCCACACGCGGGCGGCGGTAAAAGGAAGCTTGCATCAGACTCCAACCGCCGTTCAGCCGAGGTCGCTCGAATCGATTCCGGCACGCTCCATGAGCTGCCGGGTCGTCTTCTCCAACTGCTCGAGAAAAGCCTCCAGCGTGCGCGTCCGGACATCTCCTTTTCGCAGCAGCATATAAAAGCTCCTTTTAAAAGGCAATCCCGGCGCCAGGACCGTCCTCAGCGCGCCACTCTCCAACTCCTTCCGCAGCGACCAGCGGGACTGAAGCGTAAGGCCAAGCCCGGCCTCCGCCATTTCCTTGACCAACTGCGTACTGCCCAGCTCCATCATACGAGGCGGGCGGATGCCCCACGTCTCGAACATCCGCTCGGTCGCCGCGCGCGTACCGGAGCCCCGCTCTCTTACCAGCCAAGCTTCCTCTTGCAGCCTGGCCCCCTCGACTTCGGATGCCCCTGCCAACGCATGCTCCGCGCCTGCGACAATCACCATTTCGTCACCCGCGATTCGCCGGCTCTCCAAGCCAGGTCCGATCTCTTCGCCTTCGACGATGCCGACGTCGAGCTCCCGCTTGCGCAGCCGCTCCGCGATCTCTGCGGTATTCGCGATTGCAATGGAAGGCCTGATATCAGGGTAGACGCGCATTAAATCGGCTAACGTACGCGGCAGCACGTATTCGCCGAACGTATAGCTCGCACCGATGGCCAACGGGCCGCGCACGCTGCCCGACAGCTCGTCCACCATCTCTTGCATCCGATCGTATAAAGCTCCGATCTCCTTGGCATGCGCCAGCACGATCTCGCCCGCGCGCGTCAGCGCGACCGCCTTGCTGCTGCGATCCAGCAGGCGGGCGCCGAGCGCGGTTTCGAGCGCGCGGACATGCTGGCTGACGGCAGGCTGGGTCATATGAAGCCGTTCGGCCGCGCGGGAAAAGTTCCTCATCTCGGCAGCGACGACGAATACTTGCAGCGCGATATCCAAGCTTCCCACCCCTCCATTCATAAGTAAATACTTATCATTAATATAACAATAATTCATTTCTCTTATGGAATAAAGCCAGCTATGCTTTCACTATCAAGATCTCACGCAAGCAAGCGATAAGGAGATGGATAAAATGAATGGCGCTCCCCAAGGCCGATTACAGCCCGATCTCCTGCCGCGCACGCGCCTGATGCGCCGCACCGGCCACGCGCGCAGCTTGGTGCCCGGATTGGCGCTCGCAGCCGCGTTGGCCTTGCTCGGTTGGCAACTAGCCCGCATTCCCGGATTCGGCCTGTTCGGACCGATGGCCTGCACGCTGTTGGCTGCCGTCGCTTACCGCCAGTTGTTCGGCTACTCGGAGACATTGGCGCCGGGCGTACGCTTCGGCACGACCAAGCTGCTTCGCGCAGCCATTATTTTGTTCGGTCTGAAGCTGCCGCTCGGCGCCGTTCTTCAGCAGGGCCTGCCGCTCTTGGCGAGAAGCGTCGGCACGCTCGCCTTCTCGCTGGCAGCCGGACTTGCGTTGGGCCGCCTGCTGAAGGCCGACAGGCAGCTGACGCTGCTGCTGGCCGTAGGCACGGGCATTTGCGGCGCGGCCGCGATCGCCGCCGTATCTCCGCTGATCGCGGCCAGGGAAGATCGTACCGCGACCGCGGCGGGATTGATCGCGGTCGTCGGCACGGCGGCGGCGGTCGCCTCGATGCTGCTGGCGGATGTCCTGCCGCTAAACGGGACAGCTTACGGCCTGTGGACCGGCTTGACGCTGCACGAGATCGCGCATGTCGCCATGGCTGCTTCGGCAGGCGGACCCGATGCGCTTGCGAGCGGCATGCTGGCCAAGCTCGCCCGCGTGTTCCTGCTGGTGCCGCTCTGTCTGGCGCTTCACTGGCGCAGCAATCGCCTGGCCCGGCGCCACACGACAAGCGAAAAAGAAGTCGCAGCAAGCGCCGCAGCCTCATTCCCCTGGTTCTTGATCGGCTTCCTGGCCATAAGCCTGATCGGCTCGGGCTTGACCGCCGCCGGATGGCCGCTCCCTTCCCGCGTGACCGACGGCGCCTCGACGCTGACGACCGTCCTGCTGACCGTTGCGATGGCCGGCATGGGCCTTAACGTGAATATCCGCACGCTCCGGCAAGCGATGCGCCCCATCGCCGTCCTGCTGATCGTATCCGCGCTTTTATCGGGATTGACGCTCGTCACCCTACTCTAAACGTGTTAAGAACGAACATTAAGCATTGTCGCCTTCACTTGCCGGATGGACGGAATCCCGCCCGTCCGCTCTGCCTCGCAGCAAAGAAACGGCGAGCAGCAGCATCGGCAGCACGATCAAAAACAAAGAAGAAAACGGCAGCCAGCATGTCGATAGAAATTGAATAACGAAAAACATATCCGGATAGCAGGCGAGAGAAAGACCGATCATGCCGATAGCCAGCGGCCATAAAATCGCCCGGATATCAGAAATGCGGAACGCCTGCCGGAAGCCGATCAGCGACGCATGAAAGGACAGCGTGATCTTCAGAAATATCGAGCAGATCCAAATAAAAATCATGATGCCCTCGATCCGCTCGAGAAAGCGCCCGATCTTGATGTTTTTGGCGAGCGTATAGGCCGGATAAAGATTGTTGGCGGTTAAGGGCGCTTCCAGTACCCCGATGCAGCCGGTCGTCATGATCACCAGCACCGCGCCGCCTAACGCAACGCCGAGCAGAAATCCTCGTTTCCTTGCACCGCCGGTTTCTACGCGCGGGTACAGCATAAACAGCACGACAAGCTCCTGAAGCCCGAAAAAGTTGAGACCGCCCTTGAAAACAGGAAAGATGCCCTGTTCGAGTACAGGCTTCAGCCGATCAACGTCAAACAAGGGAAGCAGCGGCAGAACGAAAAGGACGAGCAGCAGCACGATCCAGGGGAAAAAGATTTCCGCCGCATAAGCGTAGCTGCGAAACCCGGAACGGACGGCGGACACGACAGCCGCCACGAACAAAATTTCAAGCGCCTCGATCGGCGTTTCGGTCAATATCTGCGAGGACATAAAGAACCCCATATCGCCTACCATCAACGCGGCCAGCAAATAAAAGAACAGACTGAAAAGAAAGCCGACGACCCGGCCCGCCCAGACACCTAGCAAGGTCTCCGCGATCTGCGTCAGATTCTGCCCCTCGTGACGCTCTGCAAGAACCAGGTACAAGCAGGCTATGCCTAAATTCAGACCGAATCCGAAGGCGGCCGCGATCCATGCATCCTGCTCCGCCGCTTGAGCCAGTCCCGCCGGCGCAATCAAGATGGAGGTGCCGAGCATGAAGAAAAAAGTCACCACCATGTACGTCCGGGCGCTGACGGCGGAGATTGCTCCCATGCGGCGCCTCCTCTCTCTTTAAGGCTTAATCTGCAGACCCGCCGCCCTGACCGCCGCCTCAATCCAGGAGAGCGGATTGGGCAGCGGGACATGAAGCGAGAACGCCGCATACCATCCTGATGTCAGCAAAAGCAGCGACAGAAATACCGCGATATTTTTTATTTTTTCTTTCTTTTCCTTTACCGCGGCCAAATTTCGAACCTCGTAGACCGCGATCGCAGCAGCGCTTGCCGCGATGCCGATTACGCCGACCAACGCCATACCGCATTCACTTCCTCACGTTTTCTTCAACCGTCAGGTTAATGCTGCCCAGCTTGCGGATATGCAGCACAGGGTCGATTTCCACGTCCAAATTACGAAAGTAGTTGTTCCAATCCGGTATTTCTCGCCATAAGGACGGCCGCTGTCGATGAACTTCGCGACCGAAGCCAAAAATATCGGTCCCCATCTTCTGGGCCTCCTCGATTCCGTCCTGCATCAATTGGGAAATTTGGTTGCGCCCCGCTTTCTTGATGCGTTCGACGGTCGCGGGATCAGATAAGTCCGCCCTGCATTCCACATCGGAAATGTTGGCCTCAACGCGAAGATCGACATGAATGGCCGGACGCCCCCTCTTCGCAACCACCCGGATTTTTGAAGCCGATTCGGTCACCGCAAGCGATATATAACCCGCTTCGTCGTCGCATCGCTGTACGCCAAGCGTCTGCTTAATCGCGTCCTGCAGGTAATTGAGCGCCTTGGTCCCGTTCGGGCTCAGCCAGCCCACCATACGATCTTGCCGGAAAGCCGCCATGCCGTCGTAAACCAGCAAAGCTGCAGGTTCGATGGTCTGATTCAGCCTACGCGTACGGCCGGCCGCCTGGTCTCCGTCGATTCGGACAACCGTCAGCGCGGGAGACTTGCCCGGCGAAGCCAGATCCATGAGCAGGCGGTCTAGCGTAATCTTGCCTGTCGCCGCCCAGAGCGCGTCCGAGTTGAATAGCTTGGTGTACATGTTGTTCGCCGGAATTGGATCCATCGCGCTGTAGGTGGCGAGAACATTCTCCGGCGAAGTGCCTCTGGCGACGATAAGAAAAAAGTCGTTGCGCATCTCGGTATCGCGAGATAAATAGTCCAGCGGCTTCGACAGTCCCTCCCGGGCCAGACGCTCGCCGAAAATAACGATCCGCAGGTGGGAGAACATCAGACGCTTGGAGGATTTGACCGTCATCTTCCGGACTGCCTCCGGAACGGTTTTGCCCGTTTCGCTGAACGTGACGACGCTCTGCAGATTGGCGTTCGTGCCATTTCGCGTGGACACCTGGCTTGGATTGACCAACTGCACGGATACCCGGTAGCCTTGCTCAGACACTTCGATCCCCATCCCTACGACGATCGCCAACTCATTGAGCTCGTGACGGCTCCAGCACCCCGTCGTCGAGGGCACTAGGATCATCAGCAGAATCGTCGCCGCCACAAGGCGCGTGCCCCTCTTTGGGACAGGCTTCATCACGGCCGATCGCGCCCCCTCTCAGGCGCCGGAACACGCAGACGCCGACCGGACACGGCCGAAGACGGCCGTCGCGTCATCCAGCGAAACGGAACGCGCACGAATCCGTCCCTCAGCTCGCGCCACCGAAGCGGAGCGAACGGCGTCATGTACGGAACGCCGAAGGACTCCAACTTGCACAGCTTTACGATAATGACGATGACGCCAAGAAATACGCCGTAGAGTCCGAACGCTCCGGCCAGCGCCATCAATATAAAACGCAAAATCCGTGCTGCTATGCCCATATTAAAAGCCGGCATAACGAAGTTGGATATAGCCGTGATCGATACGACGATGACCATTCCCGCAGTCACGAGGCCCGCTTCCACAGCTGCCTGGCCGATGACCAGCGTCCCCACGATCGAGATCGACTGCCCGATCGTCTTGGGCATCCGCACGCTCGCCTCGCGCAAAATCTCGAACGTCACTTCCATCAGCAGCCCCTCCATAAAAGCCGGAAACGGTACGCCTTCCCGCTGGCTCGCGAGATTATAGAGAAGTGTCGTCGGAATCAGCTCCTGATGGAAGGTCGTCACCGCGATATAGAGCGAGGGGGTCATCGTCGCCAGAAAGAACGAAATAAAGCGCAGGACGCGCACCAGCGATGCAAAATCCGGCCGCTGGTAATAATCTTCGCTCGATTGGAAGAACTGGACGAACAACGCAGGCACGACAAGCACGAACGGCGTGCCATCCACCAGAATGCAAACCTTGCCTTCCAGCAGATCCGCAGCTACGACGTCCGGCCGCTCCGTATTGAACATAGTCGGAAAAGGTGAGTATTGTTTTTCCTGGATGCACTCCTCGATATAGTTGCTCTCCAGCACCGCATCGATATCGATGCCGTCGAGCCGCCTGCGCACCTCTTGCAGCACGCTCTCCTTTACGACACCGTTTAAATAAGCCACAACAACCCGGGTCCGGCTCTGCCTGCCGATCACCCTCGTCTCCATCCAGAGGTCCGGCGTGCGGAGCTTGCGTCTAAGCATGGACGTATTCCAATCCAGCACTTCCGTAAACCCTTCTCGCGGGCCCCGGACGACAGACTGGACGTTCGGCTCTTCGACCTGGCGGGCCTTTGGATCGGCCGCATCTACGGCCAGGCCCCGGTTGATGCCATCCAGAAGAATCAAGGCGCAACCATTGAGCAAGCAGCCGAGGAGCCCGTCCCGCTCCGATGCGTCGAGGACGATGCGCTCAATCAGGACATGGTCCCTCAGAACGTCAAGCCAATCGACCGGCTCTCCGCCGTCCTGCGGCACGGTAGGAGGCGGGCTCAGCAGCTTGCTCGTCACCGGCTGGATATTGGACAGCCCCTCTGCATACAGCACGGCCCCGCGAAGTCCGCTCCCGTCAGGCAGCGACAATTGAAAAGGTTGGATCTTGATGTCCGAGCTGCCGCCCAGCGCGCTCATCAGCAGTTCAAGATTATCGTCCAGCGCGTCGAGAAGCACGATATCGCTCGGCGTAGCAGCGGCACTAGCGGTCATCGGCATCCCTCCATCCCGCGAATACCTTCAGGGTGACCGAAGCGGAACCAGATTATTCCGATATTGCCAGGTGATTGGGCGTCAAGATCGTCTCACTAGAGCCATCTATAGAGCTGGCCGGGCGCTGTAGCACCAATATTTGAGCTTGGAGAGGGAAAAGGCATATTCACCTCGGACATCAGCAAAAAGGTACAGCTTCCCCGCTTCTCGGGAGACTGCACCTATCTCAGCGCTTATTTGGCTGTCTTCTTTGCATCCTGGTCTCATTGCCAATCCCGGCCAGGGCCGGCGGCGTCGTCCGTCTATCCCGCCAACTGCACGTCCACGCTCACCGTCAGCGTCTGCTCTCCGGTGCCACGGTAGACGCCCTTGACCGGCACGATGTCCAGGTAATCCCGGCCATGCGCCAGCTTGACGTAACGCCAATCCACGAGTCCGTTGTTGGTCGGATCGAAGCCCTGCCAGCCCATGCCGGGCACATAGACCTCGACCCATGCGTGGGACGCCTGCTCGAAGTCCGCGTTGCGCCCCTGCAGATCGCCGACGAAGTGATACCCGCTCACGTACCGCGCAGGTACGCCGCGCATGCGGCAGATCGAGAGCAGCAGATGCGCGAAGTCCTGGCAGACGCCCGAGCCGATGGCGATCATCTCGTCGGCCGTCGTGTGGACCGCCGTCGACAGCGGCTTGTACTCGAAGTCGCCGAAGATGCGGCCGGACGCGCATTGGACGAAGTCGAACACGCCGACCTGCCCGGCTCCGCAGACCGCGTCCTCCGCGTATCCCGCGACCGTCGGATGAAAAGTCGCGAACGGCGTAGGCAGCAGATATTCCGCATTGGCATCGCGGAACGCGTCGGTGCGCAGCCTCGCCCACGACTCGGACGGCTCGGTCTCCGGCTTGCGCTTCATCTCCGAATCGCGGGTGACGACCGTCGACTGGGAGGTGATGACGAGCTCGCGGTGCGAATGGTTGGCCGTGAAGGCATGCACCCGATTGCCGAAGTAATCTTCGTAAGACATCAAGGACACGTTGGGCTCGATGATCAGGCGATGCTGATAGCAGGCCTGGCGCTCGTCCGTCCGCGGCGCAAGCCGCAGCTCATTGACACTGTCCGTCACCGGCGCGCCGTACCGGTAGGTCGTGACGTGGGTAATATCCAGCTTCATGCCGTGACCTCCCGTCCGGGGGAAAAAAACGCCTTCGCAATCGCTTCGCCGATCTGCCTGTTCGTGGCCAGCAGCTGCTGCAGAACGGCGTTAAGCGAATCGGCATTGATGTCCGGGCGCTCCAGCCATCCCAGCTCGGAACGGGCCTTGTCGGCGGTCCGGATGATCCGGTCGAGCCCGGAGCCCGATCGGCTCGCGCCGGCCCGCAGCGTCTGGAGATGATCCGCGAAGCTCGCGAGCGCATAGTGAACGGAGCGCGGGAACCGCTCTTGCGCCAGCAAAAACGCCCCCACCTCCTCCGTGCTCAGCTCCTCGATGCCAAGCCTGCGGAAGGCTTCGTACCCGCCAACAGACTTGAGCACGGCCATCAGGTAGGCGTAAGAGGTGGTTCCCGTCTCGGCGGTATATCGCAGCACGGATTGGAGCAGCCGCACGATATTTTCGGAACGCTCGAGATAGCGCCCGCTCTCCATCATGCTGTAAGCATCGTCGCGCAGCGCGATCGACACGGCCGTCCCCTGGAATGCCGCCAGCCCCTCCTTGATGCGCTGGTAGAACCGATGGGGCGAATCTCCGAGCACTTCGGCCGTATCGCAGCTTTTTAACCACAGGTAGAAGCCGTTCAGCAAATTCCACAGCTCGGAAGGAAGCCGATCCCGGATCTTCCTCAGATTGTCCCGCGCCTGGGCGACGCAGACGACCAGCGAGTTGGCCTGCGTCGCGTCGAGCGTCAGGAAATGGATGACGTCTCGCTCGCCGTAGGCGGCATGCTTCTCTTCATAGGCGGAGATGTCGCCGATCGCGCCCACGATGCGGCGCCACACCTGCTCATCCGGCCCCTGCTCATCCTCCCGAAGATGATAGTACACGTCGATGAGCCGCGCGTGGTTCTCCGCCCTCTCCGTGTAGCGTCCGATCCAGAACAACGATTCCGCGATGCGGTCCAGCATAGCATTCCCTCCTCGTCACGATCAGGCTAATACCCATGTATCCTTGCAGCCGCCCCCTTGGGACGAATTGACGACCAGCGAGCCTTCCTTCATGGCGACGCGGGTGAGCCCGCCGGGCAGCACGTGCACTTGCCGGCCGTTCATGAGCGCGAACACGCGTAGATCGATATGCCGCGATACGAGGCGTCCGTCCATGCACACGGGCGCGGTGGACAGCTTGATCGTCGGCTGCGCGATATAGTTGTCGGGATCGGCCATAATCTTCTGCGCGAAGGCAGCGCGCTCCCCCTCGGTCGACGACGGACCGATCAGCATGCCGTAGCCGCCCGACAGCGAGGTCTCCTTGACGACCATCTCGTCCAGCCGCTGCAGCACGTATTCCCTTTCCTCCGGACGGCTCATGAGATAAGTAGGTACGTTGGAAAGGATCGGCGTCTCGTTCAGATAGTAGCGGATCATGTCCGGCACGAAGGTATAGATCGCCTTGTCGTCGGCGACGCCCGTGCCCGGCGCGTTGGCGATCGCGATATTGCCGAAGCGGTAGGCGTTCATAAGTCCGGCGACGCCGAGCATCGAATCCGGCCGGAAGGCCAGCGGGTCGAGGAAATCGTCGTCGATCCGTCTGTACAGCACGTCGATCCGCCGTTTGCCGCGGGTGCCGCGCATGTAGATCTTGTGGTCCTCGCAGACGAGATCTCGCCCTTCGACCAATTCGATCCCCATCTGCTGCGCCAGAAACGCATGCTCGAAGTACGCCGAATTGAAGCTGCCGGGCGTCAGCAGCGCGATGACGGGATCGCTCTTGTCCGTCTGGGCCATGGCGCGGAGGGAGGACCGGAAGGCGTCCAGCGTACGGTCGATGCCGCGGATCGCGTGGGAGAAGTATAGCTCGGGAAAATCGTGTGTCATGATCGAACGGCTTTTGAAAATGTACGAAAACCCCGAAGGAGATCTCAAATTGTCCTCCAGCACGAAGTAATCGCCCTTTTCATCCCGGATCAGGTCGATGCCCGAGGCCGTCACGTAAGCGCCGCCCGGCACGGAGAGACGCATCATCTCGCCTCTGAAGTAGCGGTTGCCGAGCACCATGCGCCTGGGAATCAGTCCGTCCTGGAAAATATGCTGCTCGTGGTACACGTCCTTGAGGAACGCATTCAGTGCGCGCACGCGCTGCGAGACGCCGCGCTCGATCTTCTCCCACTCGGCCCCCGGAATGATGCGCGGCACGAGGTCGAACGGTATCGTGCGCTCCAGCGCCTCGGACTGGCCGGGCTGGGACAAGGTGAAGGTGATCCCCTCCTCCAGCAGCCGCCTGTTCATCTGACGCTGCCTGGCGGCGCGCTCGTCTAGGCTAAGACGGGAGAGAATGGCTTGGACTTTCTCGTAATGCCCCCTGACCTGCGTCCCCTCGAACATCTCGTCGTAAAACTTGGAGGCGGGAGGCGACAGCGAGGTGATCGCGTTCCATAATTCCATGACTGCGGCTCCTCTCCGCGCGGATAAACGAAGGAGAAGAGCCATTCCTCCCTTCGGGCGGGGATCCGGCGATGAGCGTCTGCCTGTCGGCATCCGCTGTTACAAGAATCATATTCTCCCGCGTTTGCGGTGTCAATGTATTTTACATAAAAGAAACAATTTTTACGTATAATCTAACTCATATATACCATTAAGCGTCACAAATGAGTGGAATGTTTACAAGCGGCACGCCAAAATCACAATAAAATGACCTTAAATCCGAACTTTCCAATTGAAAACCCCTATACATAACAAATACATTACACAAAAAAGCAAAAGAAATGGCTGGATGTCTTTCTTCTTCCGCCCGTCAATCGGCGAATCTCATCCATTCCAGCGCGATTGCCGCCGAGCTATGTTTAAGCGGTAACCGAATATATAGCGATGCGAGGCGAATGGCCTAATGGAAAAGTTCGTGTTAAACGAAAAGGACTACTATGAAAAGGTGTACGGCGGTTGGCTCGGCAAAAATATCGGAGGAACGCTCGGCGTCCCGGTGGAAGGGGTCAAGGAGCTGCTTACGCTGGATTTTTACCCGGTGCTGCCCGACGAGCCGCTGGAGAACGACGATCTGGACATGCAGCTCGTCTGGCTGCACGCGCTGGAGCAGTACGGGCCGCATCTGACCGCGCGGCACCTGGGCCAGGAGTGGCTGGACCATATTTTTTTCCCGTTCGACGAGTACGGGTACGCGCTGGCCAATCTGCGCAGAGGGCTGCTGCCGTCGGTCGCCGGCTGGCACAACAACCCGTTCGCAGACTGCATGGGCTCGCCGATCCGATCGGAGATCTGGGCGATGGTATCGCCGGGCGCGCCGGAACGGGCAGCCGCGTACGCGCGCGAGGACGCGATCGTGGATCATGCGGGCGGCGAGGGCGTGTACGGGGAAATGTTTTTCGCGGCGATCGAGAGCGCCGCGTTCGTGGAGTCGGACCGCGATACGCTGATCGGCATCGGACTATCCTATATCCCGGAGAGCTGCCGTACAGCGCGGGCGGTGAACGACCTCCTCCGCTGGCACGCGGAAGGCATCGGCTGGCAGGAAGCCCGCGCGCTCGTGCTGGAGCGTCACGGCAGCGACAACTTTACGGACGCGCCGCAAAATATCGCCTTTACGATACTCGGCTGGCTCTACGGAGAGGACTTCGGGGACGCCATTCTTAAAGCGGTCAACTGCGGCTACGACACGGACTGCACGGGCGCCACGCTCGGCGCGATCCTCGGCATCGTCGGGGGAAGGAACGCCTTGCCCGACCGATGGATCGAGCCGGTCGGCCATCGCGTCGTCGTCAGCCCGCCGGTGAACGGATTTCCGGCGCCTGCCGACCTGGACGAGCTGACGCGCCGCACGATGCGCATCGGACGGCAGGTGCTGTCCGCATGGGAGCTGCCCGTGCGTCTGTCGGCCGCCGAGCCGACTTCCGGACGGCTCGATCTGTCGCAGCGCGGGCTGCCGCAGCATGAGCAGGTGCCGAGCTCCAACCAATACCTGCTGCCGCCGGGCTCGGTCGCCGAAGCCGCTCGCCGGCTGACGATCGAATACGGCGCCGCAGGCCCGTCGATCGGGACCGGCTGCCGCCGCACGATCGCGTTCAGCCTGTCGAACGACGCGCGAACGGCGTGGACGGGCACGGCCGAGCTCCGTCTACCCGAGGACTGGTCCGGCGGAGAGGCTAGCGCGCCGTTCGTCGTCGAACCTGGCGCGAGCGTCTCCTGGACCTGCGAGCTCGCGCACGGCGGGGCGGCGTTGCCTAACTACTCGCTCGCGCTGGTCCTGCGCAGGCAGCACAACGGCCGCGTCTGGAGCGAGGAGACCGTCCCCTTCGCGCTGGTCGCCGCGCCCGGCTGGTCGTTGACGGGGCCGGACGGCCGAACGGCCACCGCTTTTTTCCAAGACAACCGGCTGGCATTCGCGGAGGCGCTCGGCACGGAGGCGCCGGGTGCCTATACGGCGACGACGACCGCTTATATTCCCACGCGCCGCAAGGTACGCTGGATCGCCGCCACCGAGGCGCCCGTCACGGTGCGGATCGACGGCATGACGGTCATCGATTGCGAGGCGCGCACCGAATACATGCCCGCGCTGCACCGTGCGGTCCGGAGCAAGCTCGTCGAGCTTGCGATGGAGCCGGGCGAGCATCGGATCGAGCTCAGCGTTATTAAGGGAGCGGAGCCGCTTCGAGTGACATTCGTGCCCGCCGCGGCCGAGGGAACGTCCGATCCGGGTCCGCACGACCTGATGATCGACATCGCGTTCAATCTTTAGGCGGCTCGCCGGCCAGGCGGGTCATGGCGTCTCCCGGCTCGCGTTGTTCCGGCAAACGGTCGGCGTCTCTCCCGTCAGCTTTTTGAACAGCCTGGCAAAATGGTACGGATCGTCCAGCCCGACATCGGCGGCGATGCGGTGGATCGGCTCCTGCGTCGCCTGCAGCAGATGCTTGGCCTGCTGGATGCGCAGGCGCTGGACGTAATCGAAGATCGTCATGCCGCCATACTTTTTGAAGATCGCGCAAAGATAGCGATAGTTGAGTCCAAGCTCCGCCTCCAGCATGTCGCCCGTGAGCGGACGCCGATAATTGTTATCGAGGTGGGAAACGAGGCCCCGGTATGCAATATAGGCCGGCGGGAGCGGACTCTCTTTCCGCTCGCGGCCCAGCAGCTCGCTGGCTAGCTGCTCGAGCATCGCCTCCAGCAGCATGCCTGCGCGGAAGCGGTAGTAGCCCTGCCCCCGTTCGAGCTCCTCGACGAGCCGCTCGAACAAGCCGAGCAAGGCGTACCGCCCGACGGCCAGCGCCTGCTTCGGCAGCAAGAGCGGCTCCTCGGGCGCCAGCGCTTCAGGGACGCGAAGATCGAACCGCCCCGGCGGCGAAGACTCTCGCGGAGGCGCCGCGGACGTCAGATCGATGGGCGCGAGCGGCGGATCCGCGGAAAATTGCACCCAAAAAAAGCCGCCCTCGGACGCCTCCGGCTTCCAGCCCCGGTGAGACTCCCATGGCGACAGCAGCATGATCTCGCCCGCGCGCAGCACGATGCGCTCCTGCCCGGCCTGCAGATAGATCGGCGCATCCGCGGCGGCGATCAGTTCAAAGTAAGGGTTGGCATGCTGCGTCGAGGCGAATTCGGCCGTCTGCCGGTGATAACGCGCCCACTTGACGTCCAGCCTGGTCATACGGGACATAGCGTAATACATGATCGGCGCTCCTCCGGCTCCGCCGCAGCCGAGCGCCTCCCGGCCTTGCGCATCCGCGCAAGGCCTCTCCTGTCGGATCGGGGAGCCGCTCGGCCCGGACGAATCAGTTAGGCCTATTATAAAGGAGCCCGCGCAGGTGCAAAAGAGGGAAGTACGCAAGCGGTGACGATCCTGCCGTGCGCCGCGAACGGATCGTCGATGAGAAGCCGCCCCGTCTCGGTGTCGCCGATGCCGCTGTACAGATCGACCTTGCCGTCGGCCCGCGGCTCGATGCCCGCCGCGAACGCGCAGTCGGCCAGCCGCGGACGCTTGGCCGGTCCGTCCGGATAGCAAGGCCTGGTGCCGATGACGCGGTAATCCGACCATTCGCCCGTGGACGGGTCCAGCACGAAGGATACGCACATGTACGACAGAAGGTCCTCGCCGTTCTCCGACACATTTTTATAGCCATGATGGCCGATCACGCCGATCAGACCGCCGTCCAGCAGGTAGGCCTGATTGCAGCCGCCCCACTCGCCGGGGCCGAACAACCCGTGCAGCAAAGGCGCCTGCCCGACGGCCTCGGGCGTCAGTCGGTCCAGGCTGTCGACGACCGTGAAGCCGATCATGGACAGCGAGCCGTACCGCGCCAGAATATCCATCCCCTTGGGACGGGAAAAAACGCCGATCCGGCCATCCGCCAGCTCGACCAGTCGGATGTCCTTCATGCCTTCCGGGCCCGTCGTAGCTACATCACGAGCCGCTACCGCCGGGCGATCCAGGAAATGAACCGTTCCAAGCTGGAGCGGCGCGACATCGTCCGCACCTTCTACTTGCGCAAGCTGCTGACGCAAAGCGGCTCGCTGAGACAGGACGAATGGGAACTCGCGCTCGCCGACAATCGTTCGCCGCTCGACCTGGGCAAGCCGCTGACGATCGTGCTTGTCCGCCTGGACCGCTACGAGGAGCTCGTCCGCAGCAAGAGCGAGGCGGAGCTGCGGGTTTACCCGTTCGCCGTGGCCAACATCGCGGAGGAGATTCTGTCGCGTCATTATGCTTGCGATCATGTCGAGCTGAAGGAAGGTCTGCTGGCGCTGCTCGTGAACGGCGCCGAAGCGCATTCGGATTCCGATTCGGACCCGCAGGCGGACGAGGCGCGGCTGCTCGGCTGCCTCCGCGAGATTCGCGATACCGTGCACGGCTATTACCACTTCTCGTTCACCTGCGCGGTCAGCGAAACCATTATGCACGGCGAGCCGCTGTCCGACCGCTACGCAGCCGTATCCGCGCAGCTCGACGGCCGCCTGATGTACGGACACGGCGCCGTCGTCACGCCGGGCATGCGTCTTGCGCAGCGCAGCGACTATGACCTGCCGCTGCTCGAAGAGCTTCACCGCCGAATCGAACGTGCCCTGATCGAAGCCAAGCTCCCCCAGCTGGCGGAAGCGCTCGACGCATTCATGAACGAGCTCGCCCGATACGATTACGACGGCGTCGTTCAGCATCTGCTCCAGCTGCTGCCCGTCATCCGCCATACGGTGCAGCAGATGGACCAGCATCGCGTTCAGACATTCTCGCTGAACTACGGAGAGCTGTTCAAGACTGTCATGTCCAGAGAGACGCTGGACGACGCTAAAACAGTATTGCTCGCCGCGCTCGCGGACTTGATCGAGGAACAGAAGCCGCGTACCGATGTACGCCGCGGTCTGCTCGTCGAAGCGATCAAGGAGATCGTGCAGGAAAGCTACATGGACCCCGGGCTGAATCTGTCGGGAATCGCCGGCATGATCCGCATGTCCGAGAGCTACGCCGGCAAGCTTTTCAGAGACCACGAGAAAATGTCCGTCGGCGATTACGTGAACGCCGTCCGGCTGGAACACGCCAAACGCCTGCTCGTCGAGACGAACAGCAGCGTGAACAGCGTCATGGAGCAGACGGGCTTCAGCAACCAAAGCAATTTCTTCAGGCTGTTCAAGCGGCACTTCGGCGCGACGCCCAAGGAGCTGCGCCTGACCGCCTCCGGACAGCTTGGCAAATGACTGCGTCCGGGCGACCCGGCCCGGCGCATGGCGAAGGAGAAACGATATGACGGTTGGAACGATCGGCAGCCTGCGATCACACGAAGCGCTGGTCCGCCATCCCGCGAATCCGGTGCTGAGCGCATCGAACGTGCCCTATCCGACGGCGTTGGTGTTCAACGCGGGCGTCGCCAAGTACGAGGGCAAATACGTGATGGTTTTTCGAAACGACTACGGCTCGCTCGCCGAGCAAACGCTGGCGCCGCCCGATACGACGGATCTCGGCCTGGCATTCAGCGACGACGGCGTTAACTGGCAGGTCATGCCCGCTCCCTGCTTCAAGCTGAGCGACGGCGAGATCGTGCGCGCTTACGATCCGCGGCTCACCGTGCTGGACGGCCGCTGCTATATGTGCTTTGCCGTCGATACGCATCACGGCATCCGGGGCGGCGTAGCGGTTACGGACGATTTCGAGCGGTTCGAGATTTTGTCGCTGTCGACGCCGGACCTGCGCAATATGGTGCTTTTCCCCGAGCGCATCGGCGGACAGTACGTCCGGCTCGAGCGTCCGTTTACCGTATACAGCCGCGGCAGGGACCGGTTCGACACCTGGCTCTCCCGCTCTCCGGATCTTGTGCATTGGGGACGCTCCAGCCTGCTGCTGACCGTGGAGGACGTGCCCTATGCCAACGACAAAATCGGCCCTGGCGCGCCGCCCGTCCGTACGGACCGCGGCTGGCTCACGACCTTCCACGCCGTCGACGTGGATCCGTCGCGCGGCCGCAACGGCTGGGAGCCGGCTTGGAAAAAGCGGTATACCGCCGGCATCATGCTGCTCGACCTGGACGATCCGTCGCGCATCGTCGGCATGTGCCGCCGGCCCTTGCTCGTACCCGAAGCCCCGTACGAAACGGACGGCGGCTATCGCAATCACGTCGTCTTCCCCGGCGGGATGATCCTTGAGCCGGACGGCGAGGTCAAGATCTATTATGGCGCCGCCGATACCGTCGAATGTCTGGCGACCGCGCATGTCGACGAGCTGGTCAAGGCTTGTCTGGAGCCTTAAAAATCATTCGAGAGCCGTTCCGAGCCGCCTCCGGCCCGGGGCGGCTTCTTTCTTTTCGCATCAAAAATCGTACAGGTTTCCCCTGCCGCCAAGGCTTCATTTTCCGAATTAGGAATCCTGCGCGGCGCTATGATAGAATATCGGAACAAAGATTGGCAAAAGGAGCCACCGCCGTTGACCTCTAAAGCAAACGCAGGGCTGCTGTCCATCTGGATCAGCCTTGTCAGCAACATCGCGCTCACCATTCTCAAGATCGTCGTCGGCCTGCTGTTCGCGAGTCCGGTGCTCGTGGCCGACGGCATTCACAACGCCGGCGACATTATCGCCACCGTGGCGGCGTTAACGTCGTCCATGGTATCCAAGAAGCCGGCGGACGAAGAGCACCCGTACGGCCACGGCAAAGCCGAGGTCGTCGCTTCCGCGCTCGTCGCCATCATCCTGGCGATCGCCGCGCTATGGATCGGCTACCATGCCATCCTGACGCTCCGGGAACCGCCCGAGAGCGAGAGCCTGCTGCCGCTGGCCGCCGCCGTCGTATCCCTCGTCTGGAAGCAGGCCCTGTACGTGTACACGATCCGGGTCGGCCGGGCCATTAAGAGCAAGAGCGTGCTCGCCACCGCCTACGACCATCTGGCCGACGTGTACGCTTCGCTAGCTGCGGTAATCGGGATCGGTCTGGCCTATATCGGCGAGCGGCTCGACTGGTCCTGGGCCGCATACGGCGATCCCGTAGCCGGCATCGTCGTGTCGCTGCTCGTGCTGAAGCTCGCCTACGAGATGGGCACCGACGCCATCGATATCCTGATGGAGCGCAACGTATCGCCCGCCAAGCTCGCACAGTACGAGAAGGTGATCGCCGGCGAGCCTGAGATCAAGCGGATCGACCGCGTTCGCGCCCGCGAGCACGGACACTATATCATCGTCGACGTCCGCGTCGGCATCCCGAGCCACTATACGATCCAGCAAGGCCACGACATCGGCCGGGCGCTCAAACGCTGCATCATGGACAGCGATCCCGACGTCGTCGAGGTGCTCGTCCATATGAACCCCTGGAACGAAGGCGAATAAACGCAAACGAGCTGGCATTAAGCCGGTAAAAGCGAAAGGTACGGCCCCGTAGAATGCGCAGGAGGCTGTACCTTTTTTCATGCGCCGCTCCACGCTCACTTTTTTAGCGCGTACAGCCCCCAAGCCTGGCACTTCCGCCGCTTCAAGCTCATCTATCGCCTACAGCACGCTCCTGCGCCCTCGTCACCTATGTAACGTTGTTTTATCGCTTGCAGCGCAGGTTTGCTCCCGCAAACGCGCTTTTCCTGCCTCGCCCTTCAGTTCGCCGTCGCCGTATTGGTTTAAGAAAGACCGTCATAGTGATCAATGACACCCGGACGGCGCCCTTAGCGTTGGAGGATATTCCATACCCAATCGCGCATAACGCCTGTCGACAGCTCATCCGCCAATCGTTCCGATGGACCCGCCTATCGTCGCCCGCGTCACTCTTTTAACCGTAACGCCTGCAAATCCGCATCTATTTCCGCCGATGTCGGCCTTTTTAAACAAGATAACTGCAAAAACGCAGTTATTTTCCTTCACCAGCCCCTTTTCCGGCTTGTGATTTGAATTTACCTGCACATTCGGCTAGGCCCCCTAAAACTGGAGTCATGGCCTACAATGATTCGATCTTTACAGCGTAGGTCTTTATTTCGCGCGATTACACCGATCTGTAATAGTCTGAAGCGTCTTCCAATGTCTTGACCCATGCCGCAAATTCTGTTGGAGCCATGTTCTTTAAACTGCCGTGCATCTTGCGGTTGTTATAAAAGTCCATGAATTGGTCGAGCGCTTCATAAGCTTCCTCAAGCGTTAGGAATGTACGATTACTGAACAAACATTGCTCAAGAATGCTGTGGAACGATTCGATGTAGGCATTCATATTCGGTGTCCGCGGCGGGATCCGTTCATGGACCATCTCCCAGCACTCGCACATGTCTTGGAACAGCTTACTGACGAACTGAGGGCCGTTGTCCGTGCGGATCACGGGCATCGCTTCACCCGGCTGAAGGCGCTGCTGCAGCGCGGTCCCGAGGGTCTGCACAGCGTGCTTGGCCTCGCAAGCAGTGCCCCGGTACTGGCCTACCACGACGCGGTCGAACACGTCGATGATGCTGAGTACGAAAAAGA